>JBCCXG010000310.1:0-7214 GCA_039191945.1 Bacteroidota bacterium | reverse complement strand
GCGAAAGCGGCCAGTTCCTCCCCACCTCTGGTATGCAAGTCATACTCGGACAGCCAGAATATCATCCCCTTTTCAATTTGGATGCGGAAGAGACCAATCTGGAGGAGCGCAAAGCACAAAGAAGTCGACTGATCTTAAAATTAGAGCAACCTGTCACCGATGTGAGGGAAGCGGTGCTTGAGGAAATCGAACACATTCAACGTGAGCACGAGGTCGTGTTGCAAGAGTTGGATCAGTGCCGAGATGATATGGTCAAGCACGAGTCGGAAATGCGATACAATGGGTTCAACTTTGCACCCTTTGAGTCCAGGACGCGATTTACTTCGGCGATCAAGGATCGAGTGGGTGCCATCATTATTTTCGTTCTAATTGAGTTGATCGTCTTCGGAGCCACCTACTACGTGCTGGAGGAGATCATGGGCACCATGGAGCTGCTTGTTCGGATATTGATCAATGGCGTTGTATTTGGCTCGATTGATTTCATCAGAAGAAGGAAGGAACACACGTGGCGCACGGCGTTCCTGCTTATCTTCCTCTGGCTATATGCTGCGATGCTCATTGGTCCCATCGCCAGTCAGTCTTTCCAGGATGGGGGAACGAGTGTCGTTGATCCTTGGAGCCTCACTGAAACGCCGCAGCAGGAACAAGTCACCCCAGACTTTTCACTTACCAGCTTCTTGATCCGCTACCATCAGTACCTATTGTTCGTCCTGTGGATGGTCCTTTTTGTGATCTACATCTCTTTCAGTAAGAAGAAAGAGCCGGTGCGGGAAGAGACCGAGGAGGAAAATGAGGAGTCAAAGGTTTGGCCGCTTATCCACGCAGGTATGTCGAACGATGTAAAGAAGCTGGAAAAAACGGCTGTCTCTCTGGAAACTAAGGTCAGGGAGGTGGAATGGCAGGCGCTCGAAAATCTCGAAGAATTACACGGCAAGCTGCAATCGTTGGACAAAGAGTACGAGGAGCTCAACTCGGAACAAGCGAGACTGCGGACAAAGCGTGAGATCCTCCTGTCCAACATCATGGCAGCCCTCAAAGGCTACGAGAGCCATTACATGCAGCAGTTGGAAAGATCACCCAAGAACCTGCTTTTTCAGCCGCACTGGCCAACCAAGGAGGAGGTCAAGAATTACTTCAACATAACCCATTGACGATGAAAATACTTCAGTTATCGTTTGTGGTGACGGTGTGCCTCACATCGATCACCGGTTGCTCCTTGGAATGCCAGTCCGCAGAAGATATACAGGTTACATTTCTAGTAGACATCAGCGATGAAAGGTTGCTGGAAGCCGCGAGAGATGACATGCAGAACAACCTCGGTGCTTTTATGGCGGACTTGGGGCTGGCGTCGATGGAAGATTGTCAGCAACTTACCGTCAACATGGCGCCTTTGTCGGCCCGCGATGAGCTCAAGCTCGTATCACAGCGTCTTAGCCTGGTAGAAAAAGGATTAAGCGCCAGGGAGCGGAGGAGGCGAACCAATCCTCAACCGATTGTGCAAATGATCGGTAGGGAGTTTTCAACCTATGATTCCTTGAGGCGCCTCCCAGCGTATAACCAGGGCTCGAGCATAGGCAACCAGATGCTCAAGGCCATCCACCAAACGCGGGAAGCATCAAAGTCTTATGTCGTGGTATTTTCTGATATGGTCCAGCACGATGAGCACATCTCATTTTATCGAGAGCTGCCAGAGCAGATCAATGCAAGTAGCCTGCAGATGCTCTTTGATCCCTTGATGCTGGATCGTGTGCCGAGGGGACATCAAGATACGCAGGTCATTATTGTCCATTTGCAACAAGTGGATACAAGCATGAAGGGGAAGAGGAGAGCCATTGCGGCCCTTTGGTCCGAAGCTTTTGAGCAGGGCTTAGGTATCAAAGTGGTCGTCAAAGACAACCTTACACAGTAGCGGCGATGCTCATCACGCTCTTATTCGCATTCGTCTTCGCCTTGTTGGTGGGTTTCACTGTTTTGCCGAAGGCGGGGCGCTTCATGTGGAGAGCGCTCCAGAGGTTATTTGTCGACGGGTCCTATGACTGCCGTACGCTCGAAAGGCTACTTATCGTGGAGCTCGCTTTGGGATTGGGGACTTTCCTGGTCTTCAAGATCTGTCTCTCTGCGCTGGCGTACCTGCTTTCCGGTGATGTCATCGAGCATTTTGTCCTTTCGAGAGGTGTTTTTTTTATAGAAATGGGACAGCAATTTGCTCTACAGCCCAAAGCGCTATTGATGTTGGTTGGATCAGTGACTCTGAAGTTTCTCTGCTGCCTTTTTATCTATGATCGTACGGGCGATTTTTTGCGGTCGACCGAATCTGCCCTTCATCGCTCGAGGGCTTTTGACCTAAGTACCCAAATCATTCTGTCCTTTGGAGCCATACTTCTATTTCTGGTCTTAGAGGTTGTTTTCCTGGCCCAAAACATTGCGACGATTTCGAAATATAGTAATCTGGTCTTATTGACGATGGCCAATTTGTCACTGATCGCCTTTTTCGTTTGCATCATCCATCTACGGTATAAACGAGACCACGCGGAGTACTTTGTCGATCTGCAGACCTATGTGACCGTAGACAGGTTCCTACTCCGGGTGCTGCGAAACGACCTCTTTTCTATTGGAGGGGTGATTGTTTTTGGAATCGTACTTCATCTACCGCATTATTTAGGGCTACAATTCCTGGAAGACAACTTCTTGCTATTATCACTGATGCTAGGGTTGCTCCTGACTTTTGTATTTGGGGTATTCAGAAGGTTCTTCAAACATCTTTTCGATGTCCTGACACGGGTATTTCTCCTGCCGCATTTCGGCTCAGAACCACTTTCTGCCAGCAGGCAATGGGAGGTCCAACGCCCTTTTGTTCAAATCCTATCGGTTGTTTTGGGCCTTTTGGTGCTTTTCAAAATACCTGGCCTTTTGGTGTTTGCGGCGGTGGTTTCATTTCTGGGACTTTTAGCCGCATGCCTCCTCATCGTAGCTGTGGTGGGGTTGATGCGTTTGACTCGGGTGCCCTTTCGATCTTCAAAAACTGAAGTTGCCACTGAGTTTGTTTCGTGGCGGCTTTCCTCAGAAGTGTCCGCCGGTAGGGGCCATCTGCGGTTGATGGGAAGAGGCTTAGGACCAGGCCTCCTACCGGTATTGTTGTTAATGATTTTATTTGTAGCGTGGCCGAAACCTTACCCAGACACGGCCAGGGCTTACTCTCGTACGTTGCTGGGAGAGGACTCCGTTATTCTACATCAAAGCCGGAGTGAAGAAGGCTTTTATAGCGTGCCGATCGAGTTGCGTCAGGTGCCACGTCATTTGATAGACGCCCTATTGCTCCAGGAGGATCGAGGCTTGATGCGACAGCGCAGCTGGATGCCCAATCACCACAATTGGTTTGGCATCAGTGCAACTTCCTTGCTTCGCTTTGTGACCAGAGAGGGTGGAGGGAGTAACGTGACCAATCAGCTGTGTAAGAATGAAGCCTTTGGAGGTCGTCGCGTGCAGGATGTACAGAGGAAGTTCTTCGAACTGATCGCGTCGTTCCAAATGTCCCTGGCGATGACACCGGAGGAGCAACTGGCGCTTTATCTGAATAGAGTATCTATGTTTGGTGGTCAAGGTCACAAGGGTCTATACATGGCCTCGATATCGGCTTTTGACCGTCGACCTTCAGCACTCGATCCGCTACAATCCCTGCTGTTGGTTAGGTCGCTACAGTATGGTAGTCGATTTCAATTCCTCGACGGCTCCAGGGTTCCCTACAGCGAGGTTAAGCGTTATCCGGATAGAGTAAGACAGGCCTTGATGGCTCGATATGAGTTCTGGAGAAGCCAGGATAGAGTAAGTGAACAGCTGGTGGCATATGCCCGACGGTCGGCGCTTTTTGGCAACCCCACTCGTTCTGATATCCCATTGGTGACAAGCACCAGGGAATTCATCAAAAAGAACCTGCCACCAGATGCTCCAGTAACAGTCTCGGGTATGAGCCGGCTCAACCAAGGGCAAATGGATAAGGCGGTGCGAGCCTTCAACGCTCGAATGTCCAATAAGCTAGAAAAGGGCCCTTATGGCCTACAACCGGCAGTTTTGGCTGTCGAGCTACGGTCTGGTAAAATCATCGGACACCACGGAGGGTCGGGTGTTTCGGATCTGGCTGATTTCGGCGCTGGCTTTCAGATGGGATCTATCATGAAGCCCTTTGTGTTATTGGAGCTGTTAGAAAATGGGGTGCAGGTTGAAGATTTGAAATTGTACGACGGTAGGCGAGCAGGTCAGGCCACCGTACAGAACTTTAGTCGACGATACTCCAATCGCTACGTGGGAATCGACGAAATGCTAGCCAAATCGTTGAATGCCCCATTCCACAATATTTCTGAGTTGAGTCCTGCTTGGCCTTTATTTAAAAAAGTAGAAAAACGATTCCGCCAGTTAGGTATTGTGGAGGATCCGAGCCTCGACTTTACGGATTTGTCTCATCAGCAAAGCTATTTGCAAAACTATCCTTTGGGATTGCGGAGAATGACATTGGTCGATGTCGCCAAGGCCTACCAAGCGCTCTTCAATGAAGGACTGTATCAATGGTCAGGACTTTCCGTCGATGGAGCGTGCGATCCCCTTAGGGTGTACGATAGTCGATCTTGTGATGTGGTCAGAGGCGCTTTGGCCAGGACCTTGCAACCGGGAGGAACAGGGACACATTTTGTGGGACTATTGCCTCATGGAAAGCGTTTTTATGCCAAAACGGGAACCAGTGATGAGGCCATTCACGGTTGGACGGTGCTTTCCGACGGGAAAGTGTTAATTATCGCCTTTGTCACCTACGCTGCGATCATTGGCGATCGATTAGAACTGAATCTCACTCCTCCAATCCCGACCGGTTCAGGAGCCCAAACGGCAGGGATATTGGCCGCACTGGTTTACAACCATTTGGAATCTGCGACTTTCGCCCATCCACCGACTGAATTGCTCGCCATAAGATAGCATACAGGGCACAGGAGGCACAATACCTCAATTTGGGCTTTTACTTTTGGAAGATGGACATCCATCATACTTCTGACCTGAGAAAGCGATTCGGTGAAGTTGCAAAATAATTCACCCACCGTATCTACGAGCTCAGCGGCGGTATTTAGGTGCTCACTTCTTGAAAATTCAATTCCTTTTTCATTCTCTCTACTTTGCGATGTTGGGCAGGGGGTGGTGTATCCAGGGCAAACCAAGGTCAAGGATACTCGCCAGCCCTTTAGTCTGACAAAAGTGACTTTTGGAATGCTACCCTGAGGCTAAACCGCTAGACAAATGATTAGAAATTGGATTTTTCGCCGCCTGTCTTGGTCTTCGTCCGAGAAAGATGTGAAAGTGAGTAAGCGTCAAAGGCTCTGCTCTATTTTTTTTATGGCCTTGGTATGCTCTTCGCCCCTGTTGGCTCAAGAGGTTTGCAACAATGGCTTCGATGACGATGCTGATGGCTTGGTTGACTGTTTCGATGATGAGTGTATTGCCAATGCGGCTTGTACAGATTTCTTTTTTGGCAACACTTCTGCACTCCCTGCACCCTCAGCGAGTCCCAATTTCTCGCTCAACCTGAAATGGGGATCCCCCGATCAAACGGCCAATAGCCATGCCACCGCTGCGGTAGGTGATATCGACCAAGATGGCAATCCTGAGGTAATCGTGACAAATAAACAAACGCAGACCGTTTATGTCCTTAACGGAGAAGATGGGAGCGTTCAGTGGCAAGAAAACATGGCCTTTGACCCCGAAAATGCCGTGGCCATCGGTGATATCAACGACGATGATTGTGCGGAGATTTTTGTCAGTGAAGACGGTGGCACTGGTAACATAGTGGCTTACGATTGTAACGGAGTACAAGTGTGGTCCCAAAATCTTGGAGAGAGACTGGGAATGCTGGGGCTTGCCGACTTTGACGGGGATGGTATAGTAGAGCTTTACACTGGCGATTATATCCTAAATGCGGTTACTGGTAACGTCGTCGTTGCAGGGTCTGGCAATCAGGCAATGGATTGGACTTTCGGCTCCTTAGCTGTGGACATCCTGCCCGATGGTGCATGTCCTTCGTGCGCGGGTCTGGAGTTGATTACAGGTAACGAAATCTGGGCGGTAGATATCCTTGGTAACTCGAAGTCGATTGAACGGGATATGGACGCACCACTGGCCGACAATTATCATCCCAAATTCATTACTGCTACTGCTGACAACAAGAGCAGCGTGTCTGTTGCGGATTACAACCTGGATGGATTCCTGGACGTGATCCTTCCTGGCGCACAGGGTGGCGATTTTAGTGGTCCAACGACCCTGTTCTTTTGGGACGTACAAAATGATGTGGTTACTACATATCATGATCCGACCAACAATCACATACGGGGTATGGGCCGAGTCAGTATCGGGGATGTTGATGGGGATGGTCAAATGAATGCTTGCTACGTTTCCGATCAGAGACTATACTGCCTGGATGAGTCATTCAATCCGCTCTGGACCAAAAACATCGCGGATGGTGCCTCAGGGTACAGTGGAAATACGCTATTCGATTTCGATGATGATCAAGTAATGGAAATCCTATATCGAAGTGAGGGTGAGTTAATGATCATTGATGGCGCCGATGGTACGACTCGGATGAACGTACCCTGCGTTTCTCGACAGCAAG
Source organism: Bacteroidota bacterium (assembly GCA_039191945.1). GTDB lineage: Bacteria > Bacteroidota > Bacteroidia > Cytophagales > Cyclobacteriaceae > JAWPMT01. The sequence goes on along the minus strand of JBCCXG010000310.1, from coordinate 571 downwards.
GTTCCTATCCTTTAGTGGCTGATGTGGATGCCGACGGCATCAGTGAGATATGTGTGACCTGCTACACCGATAATGCGACGCCGTACAATCCCTACGCTAATACCCAATTTTCACAGGTAAGGGTCTACGAGCCCGCTACGGATATCTGGCTGCCTTCGAGATCGGTATGGAACCAGCACGGTTACCACAATGTGAATGTCAACGATGACCTGACGATACCCAGGGAGCAGCAAGATCATTCGGCAACTATAGGTCTCGATTGTCAGTTGCAAATGGACCCCAAGCAACCGCTGAATACTTTTGTGACTCAATCTACCTTCCTTGATTCTGATGGGTGTCCAGCTGCTGGAGGCTGTGCAGTAGCGGGCGGATTCATTACGCCAACCGGTCCCAATAACGAGCTTACACTGACCAGCTATGAAGGTGGGGCGACATTGCAATGGCAGTCTTCGTTGGACAATGCGAATTGGACAGATATTCCTGGGGAGACGACCGATGTGTATACTGCGGGTCCAGTAGGAGTACCGACCTTCTTTAGAGTGCAAGTTACCTTCGGATGCACCGTAAGCTC
>JBCCXG010000309.1:0-7235 GCA_039191945.1 Bacteroidota bacterium | reverse complement strand
GCTTATCTACTTTGCTCGCTGGCTGGGGACCTAAAAATCGCTGAGGTGGTGGACGTACCCCATGTCCTGGTGGCCATGCATATTTCGAAGGAAGTTTTGGGGCTGTGAGTCGTCATACGCTGGCACTCTACCCCTTACTGGCCTATGCAGCTACTGTCTAGGCGAAAGAGCTGAATTTACATGGCGACAATGATCGCTCTTTTTTTCCTTCCTGGCACAAAATATCTTGGTTCCAACCATCGGATAATGAAGCTACCTACAATGAGCGAGGCGGAGGTGATAATGATCGATGGATGCAATCTTACGCGATCGCGACCCTCTACAATGAACTGGTTACCCAGATCGACCAAGGGGAGCGCGATACCTGCGGTGAGCATGACGGCTGACGAGGTCTGATAATCGAAACCTGACGTCCGTTTGTTTCTGATGTCGTATCTATCGACATCTTTTAGAGAGACCTCAGTACCATGAACGATGAAGGCCTCCACCCCAAAACCTTCAATCTGACCGCTGACAAAATACTCATCACCTCTCAATTGGAAGCGAATTTCCTCTCCTTTGAAAAACTTCACCTCCTGCTTGCCTCCAAGTTTTTTTAGGTACAAAAAAGCTTGAGCTGAGACCGTGGCGCTTGTGAGCGTCAGGAGCAGTAGGAGAGGAAGGCGCTTCATTTCGCTTGCAATCTAAGCCTTGTACCAAGCTGCTTCGAAGGGATAACCAATTTTAACAAGCCAGTTAACAACTTTTTGTAGGCCCGCTTGGCTGCCTAGTTGGACTGGCTAGTCGTCGGGACATATTGTGGCCATATAGCGTAAGCTGCTGCCCCGCCACCTATCAGAATCAAGATCTGGTAGGGGGTGCTAACTTCTAAGGTCAGTAACATCCCTGTGATGAATAGAGCTACCACAATCCCTGCGAATATCAAGAAGCCGCTAAACTCCCATCGCGGCTTGTCGACTGTCCGGTACCAGAAGATCTTGGTCATGACACCTCCGTACAGGAAGTTGACCCAGATCAGCTCGGTTCGATGATCCAAAAAGACTTTGCTAAAGGTCGGAAAGCCCTGCTCTTCGCTAAAAACCAATACCAAATCAATGGCTACCATAGCAATGAGCAATCCCAAAATGATGCCCTTGATGACCCTCAGTTGTTTCTTAAGGGCCGCATTGTCAGGGTTTTTGTTTCCTACGTCCATCGGTTGCTCACAATATTCATGGTCCAGAAAAAGTGGCCGTAGAGGAATCCCAGGATCAACAAAGAGAAAAGGAATGCTTTGGTCTTTTTGAAGGGCACCAAATAACCGATGGCCAACATGATCAACGCAATGCCAAAAAGTATAATCACTGGTACAATGAAGTTCTCCCTGAAGTACCTAAAAAGCTCAAGCTTGGTACCGAGAAATAGATGTCCTCCGATAGCCCCAAACACAAATGGCAAGAAAAACATCTTGTCCTGGGCCCACTTCAAAATGATAATGTTTGAGGTATCGTTGTCGAGGTCGTTGAGGTTGAGCACAATCTCAAAAACGAGGTAGAATACTGCAAAGCCAATCAGGATGTATTCGACTATTTCGTAATTCTCCATGGTGGTGAAATAATAAATGGCAAAATACGACTCCAGTAGACTTTTCCTAGAGGCAGCTGATGAAATATTGGTTTCGTCCGACGGAGAAAGGACTAGATCTGATAAATCCACCCGTGTGGATCTGCTTTCCTCCCTTCTTTGATGTCATTGAGTTCTTGCAGAAATCCCAAGGAATAGTTGCGGCCTTCTACCATAGGTAGATGGTAATCATCCCCCTCATAGCCAATGGTTTTGATCTGGGCGATAGTGGCCGCAGTACCTGCGCCAAAAGCTTCTTGCAGCTCCCCCTTTTCTATCGCATCGATGATCTCACGGGCCTTAATAGGCCTGACGTCTACCGCCATGCCTTTGTCCTTGGCCAATTGGAGGATGCTGTCTCGTGTGATACCGTGGAGGATTGTGTCTCCGGCGGGTGGTGTCACCAAAGTATCATTGATTACAAACATCAGGTTCATCGTCCCGGACTCTTCCAGGTATTCGTGCGTCTTTGCGTCGGTCCAGATGAGTTGATGGTAACCTTTCTCCTGGGCCAGTTTTGCAGGATACAACGCGGCGGCATAGTTGCCCCCCGTTTTTGCAAAACCGACGCCACCTGCCGCCGCTCGGGTATAGTGTGTCTCGATCTTCACATTGACCGGCTCAGAGTAGTAGCCTCCTACAGGCCCGGTAAAAATCATGAAGGTGTAGGTCTCGGATGGTCTGATGCCAATGTAGGGATCCATCGCCATCTGGAAAGGTCTGATGTACAGCGAAGTACCTGGTGCCTTGGGTACCCACTCCTGGTCGATCTTAAGCAACTCTGTCATCGCCTGCATGAATAGCTCCTCGGGGACTGGTGGCATGCACATGCGAATGGCACTCTTCACCAAGCGCTGGGCATTGGCTTGTGGTCGGAAGACTTGCACCTGCCCCTCTGAGCCCCTGTATGCTTTAAGGCCCTCGAAAATCGTGGAGGAGTAATGCAACGTGGTATTGGCCGGACTAATTTGCAGGTCGCCGTATGGTACTATGCGATGATCTTTCCATTCTCCATCGTAGTAGTCTGCGATAAACATATGGTCGCTGTAGACTTTACCAAACACGGGGTTTTCCAGGTCTACGTTGGGGAGGTTAGAGTTTGCGGTTTTCTGTGTTTTGATCTCGATGGTGTCTATCATAGCCTCGTTAGGTTTGGCTGGGCACCCATGGCGTCTCTTCTACGCCCAAGTCATGCGCCAGCTTTCGTGACATTATAAAGAAGTAATCCGACAGCCGATTGAGAAAGGGAATGACATGCGTCACAATCTCTTCCTCCTGGGCTAATTTTTGCACGGCCCGCTCAGCTCTGCGGCATACCGTTCTGCAAATGTGGCACAAGGAAACCACTTGGTGGCCGCCTGGCAATATGAAATTTTTCAGCTCTGGAAGCTCTTCGGAGTACTTATCGATCCATGTTTCGAGCTGTTTGATCTCCAACTCGCTAATTTCTGGGAGCTTGAATCCGTCGAACCCCTGCTCCGTCGCTAGCAATGAGCCGATGGTAAAAAGATGCTCTTGCACCCAGTAAAATTGATTGCCGATGCGTGCCTCCACCTGTGGCTGGTCTCGTAGGTATCCTATAAAGGAATTGAGCTCGTCCACTGTACCATAGGCGTCGATCTTCATGTCGGACTTGGCCACTTTCTTGCCCCCAAGGAGGGAAGTCGTGCCTTTGTCGCCGGTTTTTGTGTAGATCTTCCAACTCATGATACAGGCGCTGTTTCTCTAACATTTTCGTTGATCTGATCGGATTCGATCAGCCCATCGCGTAGTCGAATCACCCGGTGCGCATATTCCGCGATGTCCTCTTCGTGAGTCACCATAATGATGGTGTTGCCGCTGTTGTGCAGCTCCTGGAAGAGGTCCATGATGCTATAGGAAGTTTTGGAATCAAGGTTTCCAGTGGGCTCATCCGCCAAAATGATGCTGGGGTCGTTGACCAAGGCTCTTGCGATGGCCACCCGTTGTCGCTGACCACCGGAGAGTTCATTGGGTTTGTGATGTGCTCTGTCCGCCAGACCCACACCATCGAGTGCCTCCATGGCTTTTTCCTCACGCTCGGCTTTGGTGTACCCTGCGTAGATCAGGGGCAGTGCTACATTGTCTAGTGATGTCGCACGCGGCAGTAGATTGAAAGTCTGGAAGACAAAGCCAATTTCTCGATTGCGGATCTCGGCGAGGGCATTTTCCGAGAGGTCACTCACGTCGTTGTTGTTGAGAACGTAGGTGCCAGAGGAGGGTGTATCCAGGCATCCAATGATGTTCATCAAAGTGGACTTGCCGGATCCTGAGGGTCCCATGAAAGCCACGTACTCGCCTTTGTTGATGGAGATGGAGATGGATTTGAGGGCGTGAATGGTCTCACTCCCCATGATATACCTCCTTGCTATGTCCCGTGTTTCGATGATTTGAGCCATGACCCTAAAACGCTTCTAAGCCTGTGATTAGTGGATAAAAGTAGCGAATAATCCGATGAAGATTACCTCCTATACAACACGTTTGTTTAAGCACAGGGTTCGTAGTTTTAGCGGTCTTTCGTTAGTTTTCGTGCATGGGAAAACTGCCTGCAACATTTTTCGGGGACGTGTACGAAGTAGTAAAGTTGGTGCCTTCGGGGCGGGTCACGTCCTACGGCGCCATTGCGGCTTACCTGGGACTGAAGTCGTCTGCTCGCATGGTGGGGTGGGCCATGAATCAAACACCGCAAGGTGAAGGTATACCCGCGCACCGGGTGGTCAACCGACAGGGTCTCCTGACAGGTAAGGCTTTTTTTGGTGCTCAAGACAGGATGCAGCGCCTGCTGGAGGCTGAAGGTATCGAAGTGAAGGACGATCAAGTGCAGCATCTCACCTCAGTCTTCTGGGATCCCATCAAAGAGCTGACGCTGTAAAGTTCGTGGATCTGGATGGATCTATCCGGTTTCCTTCATGATCCTTCTGAGGTAGCCGCCAAACTACCTGACATGATCTCTTGGATGGCCTGAATTGTCCTCTCCCTTGATCGTAGCAGTTTTTACTCGAAGGTATACCTGGGCCGACTAGACCGGATGGGAGCGACAGCCTGCACGGCCGCTGCAGGTCACCTGCAGCCTGGAGGGTTGCGGGGCAGTGCCTGCCTATGCCGGCAGCTACAGTGGACAGCCGGACTGTCTTCTGAGCCTGAGGGCTTCACCTCTGTCTCCAATTTTAGATCGAGATTAGGAGTGCGGGCCTTGATGGGGACCCAGCTTAGGGTGCAGGGTTTTGGGCTGACTACTCCTAAATATGCTCCCGTGTCGAGGTAGTTCTCAAAAGGAATAGTCCAACAAAGGTGAAGAGTCCATTGTAGATTAGCACCTCAAAACCGATATTAGGGAAGGCCTGCGTAAGCAGGTAGGAGGCGATGGGCGAGATCAGACAGACCAAAGGCACCCATGAGTCTCTGACCTTCCATGAAGTGAATATGCCGAAAGAGAATAGTCCTAAAAGCGGCCCGTAGGTATAACCGGCTACAAGCAATACGACATTGATCACGCTTCTGCTGTTGATCGCGGCGAAGATGAGGATGACAATGAAAAGTAGAACCGAGAATCCGAAGTGCACGGACATGCGAACTCGCCTTTTTTCGTGGAAGTTCTCAGGCTTGAAGCCCAGGAAGTCTACACAAAACGATGTGGTAAGAGCGGTCAGTGCGGAATCAGCACTGGAATATGCCGCAGCGGTGATGCCGAGCAGGAAGCAAACGCCGCCAAACGTCGATAGGTGCTGTATCGCAATAGTCGGGAAAACGCCATCTGTACGGTCGGGTAGGACTACATTCTGGATATCGGCGTACTGGTACAACAGTACACCGAGAGAGAGAAACAGTAGATTGACAAAGATCAGCACGACGCTGAACCAGAAGACGTTTTTTTGCGCGTCGCCCAGGCTCTTGCACGTAAGGTTTTTTTGCATCATGTCCTGGTCTAGCCCTGTCATAGCGATGGCAATGAAAGCGCCGGACAAAAATTGACGAAAAAAGTTGGTGGACGAGCTGCTCCAGTCGAAGATGGCGCTGCGACCATCAGCGGAGATGCTGTCTATCACTTGAGTCCAGGACCAGTCAAGTCGGTCTTTGATCAGGTAGATGCTCACGAGGACTGAGAGAATCATAAAGAGTGTCTGCAGCGTATCTGTCCACACGATGGTCTTGATGCCCCCTTTGAGTGTATAGATCCAGATCAAGAAGATTGCAGTGGCCACTGCCACCCAAAAAGGCAGTCCAAAGGCATCAAAAAAAGCGATTTGTAGCACTGAAGCCACCAAAAACAGCCGTACGGAGGCTCCCATGACCCTGCTCATCAAGAAAAACAGCGCCCCCATCTTGTAAGACCAAAACCCAAATCGCTTCTGGAGAAACTGGTAGATGGAGATGAGCTGAAGCCGATAATAGATAGGTAGCAGAATCAGAGCGATCACTGCATAGCCCAACAGGTAGCCAATGACCACCTGGAAGTAGTGGAAGTTGGTGTTGGCTACCTCACCGGGCACGGAGATGAAGGTCACGCCCGAGAGGGATGCGCCGATCATTCCAAAAGCTACGAGGTACCAAGGGGATTGGCGGTTACCGGTGTAAAAGGTCTCAGCGGTTGCAGATCTGGAGGTGATCCAGGAAATGAATATGAGCAACAAAAAGTAGCAGATGACAACGGTTGCAACGAGGGATGGACTCATACTTTCCAGGTTAAAGTGCTCGAAAATAATTAGAACCAGTAACTTTGCGCAAATCTTGAATTTATATGCGATTCGAATTTCAGATAGAGGAGGAGATAGCAGTCGAGGAGGTCGTTGATGATGAGGACCTTCGGGATCTGGTAGTGTACAACGATGATATCAACACGTTTGAGCACGTGACGGCGACGCTGATCAAGATTTGCAAACACGATCCGGAGCAGGCCGAGCAGTGCACTTACATCATCCACTTCAAAGGTAAGTGCGCGGTGAAGAAAGGCACCTACAAAGAGCTGAAGCCGATGCGCGAAGGTGTCTGCGATGCGGGCATCAAGGCTGCCATCGTCTGATGGAATACCCTTCCAAGCTCGTCGCGCAGGCTGTAGAAGAGATCGCCAAACTCCCAGGAATTGGGCGCAAAACCGCTCTGAGGCTTGTCTTGCATCTGCTCAAACAACCCGAAAGCTTTACAAGCAACATTGCCACTGCGATACGAGATTTGCGAGAGCAAGTGACTTACTGTAGCACCTGTCACATCATAGCTGATACCTCCGACTGCACCTGTCAGGGTATGACGACGGATACTTCGGTGATCTGCGTGGTCGAGGATACACCAGATGCCTTGGCAGTGAGGGCTACTGGTCAGTATCGCGGGATGTTCCACGTGCTAGGTGGCCGTATTTCACCCGTTGATGGGATCGGGCCGGAGGACATTTACATTGATTCATTGGTGAGGCGTCTGAAGCCTCCCACAGAGGTGCAAGAGGTAATCCTGGCACTGAGCAGTACGATGGAAGGTGATACGACCGCTTACTACATCACGAAGCAGCTACAGGATATGAACGTTAAAATCACAACGATTGCCAGGGGCATTCCTATAGGAGGTGAGTTGGAGTATGCTGACGAGCTCACCTTGGGCAAGAGCATCGCCGCGCGCACCCTCTT
>JBCCXG010000308.1:0-7251 GCA_039191945.1 Bacteroidota bacterium | reverse complement strand
GTTGAGCGCTTGGATCAGGCCTGAGTCTTTAGACGCTTGATTTGATGTCATCATTGATAAGCTTAATTCTTACAAGATGTACATCAACAACCTCTCTAGCCCGCGACCTGCGATGCGTATCATTGACGGGACCAATTATGAGGCTGATGGTGCGGTGCTGGGTATAACGCCCAATACATCGTGGCATCTGTTAACGGCCGTGTATGACGATGTTGTCGGCAACGTGATACAATTTTACCTTGATGGCACTCAACTAGGAACTGACATTGCCTGGACTCGGGACCCTGATACCTCCGCAAGCAATCTGGAATTTGGCACGGAGGGCGGTACCAATGATTTTTGGGACGGCATGCTAGACGAGATACGCATCCAAAACGTGGTCAGAACCGCCGGATGGATCCAAACCGAATACTTCAATCAAAACGATCCGGGAAGCACCATCAGCGTGGGAGGTGAGGAACTCAGCGGTGGATCGGTCATCGATGATTACACCTATACCCGAAGGATCATTATCAACAGTGATAATGTATTTGGTTCTTCCCCTCACGTGGACTTCCCGGTCATGATCAGCCTGACCACGGATGACCTTCGGTCGACTGCGAATGGAGGAAGAGTAGAGAGTGCTAGTGGCTTCGATATCATTTTCAGTGACGAATTTGAATCTATTGTATTCGACCATGAGATTGACTCTTATGATCCAGTTACTGGTGAATACATTGCTTGGGTAAGGATACCTTCCTTGCCCACTGATGTCGATACCGAGATCCGAATGCACTATGGTAACTCAGATGCCACTAACCCCTCCACCAGCAACACTTGGTCCTCCAACTATGAATCTGTTTTCCATCTGAGCAGTGAAAGTGCCGTTATTGACTCTGAGGACGGCTCGGCCGTCACCAATGATGGAGCTACAACTACGACAGGAGTCATCGGCAATGCACTAGATTTTGTCACCTCCGAATCCGACCGGATTGATCTGGGTCAGACGTATCACACCGAGTTGGCGAATGCGATGACGCTATCGGCGTGGGTCAACATTGATGATGTATCCCAGGACAATGCGATCATCGGTCAATTTAGTTTTCCTCCTGAATCATCATATCTGCTGTGGATGGATACCGATGGCGGTGACAGTTTTGCCTTTGGTGCTGCTACTAGTGGGTCATTAGACCGGACCGGAGAGAATTCTGGAGTTTCCGCCATTCAAGATACATGGCATTACGTGGTCGGCACCTGGGACGGAAGTACCATAGCGGTGTACGTCGACGGAGAGCTCGAAGATAGTGACCCCCTATCAGGTACCCTCGATGTTCAATCGATCCGTGCTGCCATTGGGGATAATGGTGTGGACAATACCCACACAAGATTCATGGATGGTCAGATTGATGAGGTCCGGATTGGGTCTGTCGCAAACAGCGCAGATTGGATTAAGACAGAGTATTTCAATCAGAATGACCCTTCTACTTTCTACACCGTGCTGGATAATTCGTCAGACTATGCGTACCAAAAACAGATCACCATTGATAGTGACCGGGTCTTTGGTACCGTAGCGCACGCTGATTTTCCAGCCCTAGTCTCTATCACCGATTTGGATCTGCGCTCTACGGGGAATGGTGGATTTGTGGAGAGCACTAATGGTCATGATATCATATTTACTGCTGACGATCAGGAGACCGTGCTTGATCATCAACTCGAATCGTACAATGCCACTACTGGAGAGGTAGTGGCTTGGGTGCGGATCCCAAGTCTATCGCCGAATACGGACACAGACTTTTACATCTTCTACGGCCAAAGTGGTGCGACAGACCCATCGACGACTGATACTTGGAACAGTGATTACCTCACAGTCTATCACCTCAATGATTTTCAAGACTATTCGGGCAATGGCCGTGATTTGATCAATACCGGCACCACTGCTGCGACTGGACTCATCGGAGGCAGTCGGGCAATGACGGGGGGCACCTACCTGGAAGACGCTGACGCTGAGCTGTATCTGGAAGGATTGTCCGCCATCACGATGTCGGCCTGGGTCAAATCCAATGCTGCTGGCAATGATCGTGGTATCACCATCGCCAGGGAGCCTAACAATACAGATCAAAGTTTCGCCATACGCTATGATGACGACGGCATTGATGGTGGGCAACCGGAAGTCATCAAAATTGGGCTCAACGTCGATGAGGGTGCCAGCACGAAAGTCATTCAATTGGAAAGCTCCGCCAGCGTGCAGACCACCGACTGGCAGTACATTTCTTTTACCTGGGGCAGTGGCTACGCCATCCAGCTCTACATCGACGGGGAACTCAATACACCAAGTGATATCGACGGTACGGCTGCTGGTACGCTGACAGATTTGACCACACTGCTCATCGGGTTGGGATCACAAGATACCCGCAGTACAGTGGGTTGGGACGGTGAAATTGATGAGTACCGATTGTCAGACGTGATCCGCTCCGCCGATTGGATCAAAACAGAGTACTTCAACCAAAGCGACCCCGACAACTTCCTTACCGTGAATTGCTCCGCGAGTGGTGGGGTGGCTAAGGCCTCGGACAGCACCCTGGCCCCGAGTGCCAGTACGACGATATCGGTTACTGATTTCGACATGGGCGCTTCTATTCAGTGGCAGTCATCTACGGACAATGTTTCTTTTGCTGATATTTTGGGTGAAACCAATAGCTCATTGGAGACCGGTCCATTAACTACAACAACTTATTATCGGGCGCAAATCACTGCGGGATGTACTTCTCTCAGTGCCGTCGAGCGTGTGATCGTCAACGGTGCTGAGCAGTATGACAATCGCAAGAAGATGACGCTGAATGGTGCCGAAATTGTAGGAAGTCATTCGAATTTTCCGGTCTTGGTGCGATTGGCCAGCGACGCGGACCTGGCGGCGGATGTTACCAGCTCCAGTGGCCACGATATCATCTTCACGGATGCGAATGGTACCTCACCCCTGCCCCCATGAGTTGGAGTATTTCAACGAAACTACCGGAGAATTGGTGGCCTGGGTGGGCATGGACCTTATTGATGGCACCACCCAAGAGTTCTATATGTATTACGGCAACGCAACAATCACGTCCAGTACGCAAAATGTAAATGGCGTGTGGGACGACCGATACGAAAGCGTGTATCACTTGGAAGGAATTGGAGATGTCTCTGGAAACAGCAATAATCTGGTCCTAAATGGGGGTGCCACCTTGGGTCAGGCCGGAATCATCCATCAGGCTACGGAGTTTGACGGGGCTGGTGATTACCTCGAAGATGCCGATGCGGAGAACTACCTCAACGGCCTATCAGGACTCACGCTTTCAGCCTGGGTGCAAGCGGATGGATTAGCTAGTGACATGGGCATCGTCACCACGGACCATACGATCGCCGGCGACGGACGCACGGGGATGCGCTACGACGCAGTAAGTATCGAGCGAAGTTTACCTGAGACCTATAAGGTTGCGATTAGGACCGACGACGAAAAAGCCATTGAGGGCCAGGCCAGTGTGGCCAGCACCGACTGGACGTACGTGGTGATGAGTTGGACCAGCGGCAGTGACCCCGTATTGCACGTCAACGGCCAGCAGAACATTTCGACGGGCACTTTTGGTGCCGGCGGGAGCGGTATGTCCGACGATGCGGTAGAGTTGCGCATTGGCGATCACAATGTCGGAGATTGGGACGGTCTAATCGACGAAGTCAAAGTCCACAACGTGGGGCAATCCGCCGGTTGGATCACGACGGAATACAACAATCAACGCATTGGAAGCACCATGCTGACGGTAGGGCCGGAAGAAACCTCATGTGACATTTTGACGGGTGTGGTCTCGGCGGCAATCGATGAAATTCAATTGAATGAAATGGTGGTGCTTTCAGTGTCGAACTATCAGTTTGGAACTACACTCCATTGGCAATCTTCCACAGATGGAGTGACTTTTTCTGACGTTACTGGGGGCACGGGTGCCACTACCGACAACTATACGAGCGCTGCACTTGGGGATGATACCTACTTCAGAGTGAGGCTCAATAATGGCTCTTGCGATGCTTTTACAGAAGCTGTGTTGATCGATGTTTACCAGGCATTTGAGCCGGGCTACCGGCATCGCATACCCCTTACCATCAACGCCGATAGGGTAAGTGGCACCGATCCACTGACCGATTTTCCTGTGATCATCACTATCTCCAGTGATGTTTTAAGGTCTCAGATCAACGGAGGAAACGTAAACTTTGACAATGGCTTTGACCTTCACTTCACGCTGGAGGACGGAACCGATTTGAGCTATGAACGAGAAGCTTATGATCAAGTCAATGGGACCTTGAGGGCTTGGGTGAAGATTCCATCGCTATCCGCTACGGAGGATACCCCACTTTACTTGTACTATGGCAACTGCGGGTCTTTGGTGGATCCGAGTACCACCGATGTTTGGTCTTCTGGTTTTCGCAGTGTGCATCATATGGATGGGGCCAGCGGGGATGACGTCAGCGACGCTTCTGGAAACAGCTTCGATCTGACCGAAACCGGCAGTCCTACAGCTGCTCTTGGGGTGATTGGGAACGCCCGAAGTTTCTCTCCGAGCTCATCACAGCGCTTTATGTTCCCCGAGAACATGGCACTGATCAACAGTGAGCGTATTGTCTCTATGTCTATGTGGATCAATGCGGACAACTTGGGTACCACGGCAGGCCTGATCGGCATTGCTCAGGGTAGCGGAGGGGGTGTGACCGCCTCATCGAGAGCCGCGGTGGAATTGGGCGGAAGCGGTCGTGTACTCATCTTGGGTCGGACCCAGGATGGAGGAGCGATTGAGACTTTCCAAGAGGATGGACAATACCTGGATGCGGATATATGGCATTATGTCTTTGCTACCATTGACTTTGAAAATGATGATATGACGCTCTATTTGGACGGATTGGATCGCGCCATCAGCCATACCAATAGCCCTTTCGGCTGGAGCGGAACTACCACTGACAATACCAACTCAAGAAATGGTGCCGTCGGAGCACAGGACAACGGCTTCAGTGACTATTTCGACGGGATCATGGATGAAGTGAGAGTCATGAATGTGGGTCGGACTGCAGCCTGGGTTCAAACCGAGTACTTCAATCAATTATCTCCTGAGACCTTCGTTACAATAGGGGATCCGGAGACCGAGACCGTCTGGACGGGAGGCACTACGGACTGGAACCTCGCCAGCAACTGGGCCGGTTGTGTGCTTCCCACCGCTAGTGATCGAGCACGCATCCCTAACACCGGTACCGATCCTATTCTAAGCGCTTCAGCTACCGTCGGGGACTTAATCATTGAAACCGGCGCAGGGTTGACACTCAATGGGAACACCCTCAATGTTTCGGGCAGCTTGAACTTTCAGGGGACGCTGGACGCTTCTACCGGTGAACTACGTTTCGATGGTAACGAAACGCAAACGATCTATGGCGGGTCGACCACGGTCAATAACATGACCATCGCCAAAGGGAGCGGAAGTGCACTGAATATCCAGGATAACGTGACCGTGCTGGGCAGCCTGACACTGACCTCTGGCTACCTTTCCCTCATAGATGGTGACCTGACACTCAACAACCTAAGTAGTGGATCACCGAATGCGTTTATCGTTACACCTAATGATCACTGTCTAAGACAGGACGTCGGTAATTCTACAGTTGTTTTTCCGGTGGGTCCTGCAGATGGTATCTACACGCCTGCGACACTGAGAAATAGTGATACGGAAGATGAGTTTTGCATCCGGGTAATCGGCAACATTTACGAGGGTGGTGGTGACTCGGGAACGCAATTCACAGAGGGTGTGGTCGGCAATACCTGGTTCATCGAGGAAAATACCGCTGGCTCCTCCAATGTCCAACTCACCTTGGAGTGGCGAAATGTGGATCAAAGGAACAATTTTGACCAATCAAACGCACGATTGACGCATTTCAACAGTGGATTGGGGAGTTGGGAGGCGAAGACTTCTACAGCAGTTGTGGATAAGGGCCAGGGGCGCTATGCCATTACCGCTTCCAATTTGACCGATTTCTCACCGCATGGAGTCGGCTCCAATAATAGTATACTCCCCATTGAGTTACTGTTTTTTAATGCCGAACATCAAGGTAAACAAGTGCTTTTGACCTGGGCGACAGCTTCGGAGAAAGACAACGACTTCTTTAGTGTGGAACGTGCGGTTGATCAAGAAGTATTTGACGTGATCGGCACTGTCGCCGGGCAAGGTGATAGCGATAGCCGGGTAGACTATGAGTACGTGGACCAACGGCCACTGCAGGGGGGCTCCTATTACCGACTGAAGCAAACGGACTTTGACGGCACCTACGCTTACTCCCCCATCGAATTTGTCTTTGATGGTGTCGCAAGGACGGCAGACCTGATGGTATACCCCAATGCCAATGACGGCATCAACTTCAACTGGAACCTCCGAGGCCTGGTACCCAATACGGAGGTGGAGGTCACGCTTTATGATTTGAATGGGGCGATGATTACTTCCCGATCGGTGCGGTTAGATGGCAGCGGGATCTATGAGGGCAAAGGGTTCGAAGGGGTGATCCTGGAGTCCGGTATCTACCTGCTCAAAGCGAAAAACAACGGACAGGAACTGGTACAACGCATCATGGTTCGGTAGCCTCATATCCGGCGCGTTGCTCCTTTGAGGCTCAAACAACAACGATCATCACGTAAGGAAAGACCATAGCAAAGACCAGCCCCCGCCTCCTATCAAGCAAGAATCGCTATCGATCGTGATAGCCCATTGCTACATCTAGTGAGTGCCGTCCCGCTCTATTAGTGAATCTTGTCCCTACCGGTAGGGCTTTTGGCTTCAAATGGCAAACCATCAGTTTGACCCGCAGTTAGCGACAGCAGCAGCCTGGGATCAATAGATTCCCAGCCCATGCGACCATTAAACCAAAGCTCATGAAAAACATCTACTTATATTTTGTAATCTGCTGTGGTACCGTCTACTCCTCGTTTGCTCAGACGGGAACCATCCAAGGCAAGGTCACCGATAATGGTGGCAACCCTATAGAATTTGCCAACATCGTCGTCGAGGGCACCACGCTTGGAGCCACATCTGGTACGGACGGATCCTATCAGGTTGTAAATGTGCCCGTTGGACCCGTCGATCTGGTGGTCTCATCGGTGCAGTATGAAACGATGACCCGAAAAGTGCGGGTTTCGGCAGGACAGACGTTGAATCAGGATTTTACGATGACCCTCAGATTGACCGAGTTGGGCAGCGTGACTGTGTCAGGGAGCACCGT
>JBCCXG010000307.1:0-7287 GCA_039191945.1 Bacteroidota bacterium | reverse complement strand
CCCTCAAAAATCAACGGAGTCAAGTCTGTGCCATCTAATTCCAGCCCACTTGCCTCGGCGCCTGAAATCGCTAGCACCGTGGGCAGAAGGTCCATACTCATGGCCGTTTGGTCCGTGACACCGCTTGCGATCCTTCCGGGACAATGGGCAATGGCGGGCACTCGGTGTCCCCCATCCCACAAGTGACCTTTGTGCCCCCGCAGGGGACTGTTGTTGGCGCGCGGTTCACCCCCGTTATCGGACAAAAAGAAGATCAAGGTATTTTGGTCCAGATCCAGGTCCTTGAGCGTCTGCCATACGGCACCGATCCCCTCATCCATGATCTCGGTCATTCGCATGATCTTTTGCTCCACATCACCCTCGCGACCTACTTGTGAAGGATCGCCTCCAGGCACTCGGAAAGCGGGGTCGGACCTTACCTGAAAGGGATAGTGAGGGGCCTCATGGGCGATGTACAAAAAGAAGGGTTGGTCCTTGTTTCTCTGGATGAAGGCTATCGAATGCTGCGTGATGAGGTCCGTGGTGTAGCCCTCCTCATACAGGGAGTCCTCCTTGTCGTACCAGTCGTAGATCCCAACGCCGTCGTAATGGGAGTGATAATCCACATTCCCGCTGACGTAACCCACAAACTCATCGAAGCCCTGGCGCACAGGATTAAACTCCTTTCGGTAGCCGAGGTGCCACTTGCCCACCAACCCGGTGGCATAGCCTTCTTCCTTTAGCAGGTCTGCCATGGTCTCCTCGGCGATGGGAAGGCCTACTTCCCGCTTTTCACCAAATGCATAGACCACACCTTCAATACCGCTTCGCTGCTGGTACCGACCGGTCATCAGCGCGGCCCGGGTGGGCGAGCAGACCGCGCCATTGCTGTGGAAGTCCGTGAATCTCAATCCATTCGCCGCTAGCTGATCCAGGTGAGGCGTTTGGATGTTGGCGTTACCATAGCAGCCCAGTTCACCATAGCCCAGGTCGTCGGCCAAAATGATGATGATATTGGGTCGAATATTTTCTACCCGCTCAGCGGGCGTGCAACCGCAGCACACTATGAATAGGAAAGCAATCATCGGAGGCGTACGGAAGCTCACAGGGGTTTGGGTCATGGTTTGGGCATTGATCCACCCAATGCTCGTCAATTATGAGATCATTCACAAAATGGGATTGATAAGCGAAAGATTCGGAGGGTCGTTTGGCCATTTGCCCGTTAAAAAGGAACTTCCCTATCCATCAATATCGCTTCACAATGCAATGGTTGAATGAACCCGAGAAATGGTCCGCCGAAGGAAATACCGTACAACTCTTTGTCACACCCAAAACGGACTTTTGGAGAAAGACGCATTACGGCTTCGTAGTCGATGACGGACCCTTTTACTACAAAATGCTAGGTGGAGAATTCGAAACTTCCGTCCAAATCGAAGGAGACTATCAAACGCGGTATGATCAAATGGGTCTCATGATCCGAAAGGATGAGACCACCTGGATCAAAACAGGCATTGAGTTCGTTAACGATCGCTTGAATCTCAGTGCGGTGGTTACTCACGAGCGCAGCGACTGGAGCATCATCGAGCTGCCCATTCAACCCAATTCCATTCGTGTGAAAGCAGTGAGGCGATTGGATGCGGTAGAAATCAGCTATTCACTTGATGGTGGCGACTACAAAATGATGAGGCACGCCTATTTTCCTCAGAACTGCCCCGTGATGGTTGGGGTCATGGCCGCCTCACCGGATGGAGACGGGTTTGATGCCCGCTTTAGAGACTTCCAGGTCAGGCACCTGCCTGACCAGCGGCGGTTGGCGTGGTTGGATGCCAATCAATGACCAGCTCTCATGTGCTTCCGTGTGCAATCCAATAAGGCACGTCGGAGCAAAAGAGGATGTCTCAGCTCCGAAGCACCTTGTATCCCAGACGTTGGAGTAAGGCTATCGGTTGAAGGCTCCGATGGCCCAGTCCTCAAAAGAGGTGAGCTCAACCCCTAGTTTTTGACGTATTTGCGAAGTGTCAGGATTAAGCAAAGAAGCCCCTGTCGTATCCTGCCATTGATAGAATTCCGCGTAGTCTTTGGCCACGTCTGGCCCCATAATGGGCGTCAAAAAACCTCTTAGCTGCTCGTGAGAGATAGGCGCATAATGGACCTCTCTTCCGATAACCTTGCCTAATCTTTGAGCCAGGTCATTGCCGTCAATACCCTCTTTTCCACCTATCGGATAAACCTGCCCCAGCAATTCATCGGAGTCCAACGCAGCGATAACGTATGAAGCGAGATCGTCCCAGGACAAATAATTTACTTTCAAGGTCGCAGGGACGGTCTGGGGAATCACCCCGTTTTCAACGATGGGCTGCCTGTACGCTGTGGAAAGGTTCTCCAGGTATTCAGTTGAGCTTAGGATCGGGGTATCAGGCATGTGATTCGCAGCCAATTCCACCATCGTGCGCCTGGCATCCACGCTACTCACCTGAGTGGTGCTCGTGGGAATTGTGCTGCTTATGACAAAAACGGTCTTCGGATTCCCAGCGCACTGTATCGCCTCTGTTGCGGCCTTGGTAATCTGGACCATAGCTTCAGGAGCGACAGCTGCAGGGATTTGCAAGACCACCTTATCCACTTTTTCGATCTCAGCGGCTAGCGAGAGCGATGAGAGATCACTGACAAACGCCTCTGCGCCCAGACCTCGGATCATCCCCAATTTCTCTTTGGATCGAACGGGAGCAACCACCGAATGACCCTGCTCGAGTAGTCGCCTCAAGATCGTCTGCCCTTGCGACCCAGTGGCGTTGAATAGTAATACTTTGCTCATAAGGATTCGTTTTTCTGCAAACGTATTTACCTTGAGGTATAAAAAGTATACTAGTACACCAGAGTATACTAGTATAAAAATGTATACCATAGTATTGAAAAAAACTGAAGAAAGAGACTTGACATCCGAAAGGCTGCGACTTAAAAAGAAACTACTCCCCATCGTTGATACCATGGAGATATTGAGCGGCCGCTGGAGAGTGGTTATCATGACCACACTCTACCTGGGAGGTCCGTTACGATTCAATGAGATTCGAAGAATGATCCCTAAAATCACGGGTCGAATGCTTTCAAAGGACTTGAAGTTCCTGGAAGATCATGAGATTGTGTCGCGGAAGACGATTGTAACCATGTCACCCATAGCTGTGGAATACGAGTTGACCGCCCATGGAAAGACACTTGATCCGGTTTTCAGGGCTATCAATGACTGGGGCTCGAAGCATCGCGAGCGAATCATGAACAAGTAGCACCTTACGTCGATTGGTTGAAGCTATTCATCGACCCCGGTTGGACGCATCGCGACCCCCAGGCTCCAGCTTTCTGCGCCCTCTTAGCAACCTTCCGTCGATGGCAATCAGACTCAGTCCTATGATCCCCATGCCCAGGTAATGACTGGGATCGAGACGCTCCCCCAAAAAGAGATAGCCTAGGAGAATCGCAGATACGGGAATCAGGAAAGTCACCAACAACAGATTGGTCGCCCCCGCCGTGGAGAGTATCTGAAAGTAGATCAAGTAGGCCAAGGCTGTGGATAGTGCCGCCAGCCCAAGAATAGACCACAAGATCCCCTGATCGACCGCCGTCAGGTCTGGTAGGCCCTCCTGCATCATCACCAGCGGGACCATCACGACCGAGGACGCTGTGAGTTGACCTGTAGCCGTGAACAGCGGGTCAACTTTCATCAGGCGAAATCTCCGGCCATATACCCCAGCAAGCCCATAGGCAAAAGCCGCCATTAGTATAAAGAACTGTGCCCAAGTCGTCGCATTGAATAACCGTAGCGCGCCACGCCTATAAATCCCGCTAAGATTCCAAGGACCTTGTTTGCGGTGATCCTCTCGTCCTTTAAAAACAGGGCCGCGAGCACCACCGTAAAGAGCGGAGTGGTCGCATTCAGAATCGATGCTAAACCTGACTCGATCTCCTTTTGTCCCGAAACGATCAGGGAAAAGGGAATTACATTGTTTAAAAGGCCCATGATCAAAAAGGCCAGCCAAACCCGAGGCGACCAAGAGACCTTTAACCGGGTCACAGCCACTACCAGCCACAGTATGATGGCCGCCAGCATCACCCGTAAGGCCACAATGGTGAATGGCGGTAGCTCCTTGACGGCAACGCCCACAAAAAAGAATGAACCTCCCCATAGAAGGGACAGCACCAAGAGCAGTAACCACTCCCGTAAACCCATGGACCTTGAGATCGCCGCCATTCGCTTTTTTTCGCAGAAGTAACCAATGCCTCGAAGAATTGCAATCTGATTCTTGCGCTATTGAGAAAGCACCTTCATCCCATCCGCATATGGGCGCAGCATTTTTTGTATTTGTCCGTAGCGGACTGGGAATTAGCGCTTCACCGAGGGAAGGCACCGGATAGTACAAAAAGTCAAATTGATTAACTTGAAGGTCACTGTGATTGAAACATGGTAGCGCTCACAAAATCCAAAGCCATTGCTCCGCTATCACCATCCCGGTTCAATGGCCTGGGCTGGTGCTTGGCTCTCCTGGTATGCTTGATGAGCAGCTGCAGTAGCCCCGAGCAACAAACCGCAGATCCCGAAGAACTCTTCGTTCACGAGGTGGTACCCATCTTCGAAGCCAAGTGCATGGGCTGCCACGGGAACGATCCCAGCAAAGTCGAAGGAGGGCTCGACCTATCCAGCTATCCAAACATGCTTGCTGGCGGGCACTCTGGAGACCCGGCGGTCGTTGCCGGTAGCGCACGCCAGAGTCGGCTCTATCAATCCATTCTCCGCATCGATGAAGACCTGGCGATGCCACCGAAGGAAGGTGACAAACTCTCCGATATCGACGTACAAATCATCAAAGACTGGATTGACGGAGGCGCTCCCTGGCCTGATGATGAACGAATCGCTGAAATCAAGGCACAATCCGCCGATTGGCAGTACGCTAATCGAATTCGGGTTCGCACGTCGGGCGGATTGAGCGAAACATGGGACAATCGGCCCTACGAGCAGGAGAACCTTTGGGCCTACTACCCGCTGACTCAACCAGAAGTACCCTGGGGCGATATGGACCCCTCCAAGGCGAACCCCATCGATGCGTTCCTGGAAGCGAAAAGAGCAGCAATGGGCCTGAAGCCCGCCCCCTCCACGGAAAGAGGATCTCTGATCCGAAGAGCCACCATCAATTTGACCGGACTCCCTCCTACGCCCGAGGAAGTGCAATCCTTCCTCTCCGATGAGGATCCCCAATCATTTGCCAAGGTCGTTCAGCGGTTGCTCGAGAGTCCACGCTACGGTGAACAGTGGGCGCGGTACTGGCTGGACGTGGTCCGGTACGCAGATACCGGGGGCTTTTCCAACGACTTCGTGCGGCCGAACGCCTGGCGTTACCGCGACTACGTGATTCGCGCGTTCAACGAAGACAAGCCCTATGACCAATTTGTGAGGGAACAAATCGCCGGAGACGAGATCGACCCCACTGACCCGGAAATGCTCGTGGCCACGGGCTTCTTGCGCATGGGACCTTGGGAGCACACGGGCATGAGTGTAGCGGCCGAGACCCGCCAATACTACTTGGACGACGTCACCAATATCGTTGGGGAAGCTTTTCTCAGCACCCCGCTCAACTGCGCCAAATGCCACGACCACAAGTATGATCCGATACCCGCCAAAGACTACTACCGGATACAGGCCGTGTTTGCCGCCACGCAGTTCGCCGACCGGGAAGCCCCCTTCCTCAACGAAGAAAACACGGAGGTGTCAGACTTCGAACGCGACCGCATCGTGCAATGGATCGAAGCCACCCGTGAGGAACAAGAGGCCATCCGGCGCAAAGAAGAAGATGCCGCGCGAGCTTGGTTTCAGGAACGCGGACGGGCCTATCTGCCCAAAAGACAAAGACGTCAACTGCCCGATGACCAACAGCCGCCTCGTTTTCACGGGCTATCGTACGAGGAGCTGGGTTACCGGAAGATCCTCCAAAAGCGCCTTCAATTGCTCAACAAGGAAAAACAGCGAATGGAGCCTTATGCTTTTTCGGTCTACAATGGTCCTGATCGGGTGCTTCACAGCATGCGAAACGCTCCCTTGCCCGACAATCTGGAAGGGGCCATCCCTGAGACGTTCATTTTAGATGGGGGCTCGGTGTATGCACCCTCGCAGCCGGTGGAAGCGGGGGTCATGAGCATTTTATCCTTTCTGGCTCCGACCTCCGAAGCTCCCCAGCGAAAGATTCCTCAAAGTCTGGACAACCGGCGACTGGCTTTTGCCCAGTGGCTCACCTCCCCGGATCACCCGATCACTGCGCGGTCCATCGTCAATCGCATCTGGCAATATCACTTCGGCCAGGGGATCGCTCAAACACCCAACAACTTTGGGGGCACGGGCGGCAAGCCTACGCATCCCGAGCTGCTCGACTGGTTGGCCCACTACTTTGTGGATCATGGATGGTCGATCAAGGAACTGCACCGATTGATCCTCTCATCCAAGGCCTATCAAATGTCATCCACCCACCCCCAATGGGAGAAGGTCAACGAAGTCGACCCCAACAATCAATGGCTCTGCTACTTTAAGCCCCGACGGATGCATGCCGAAGAACTGCGGGATGCTATGCTTTGCATCTCCGGAGAGCTCAACACCACCATGGGCGGCGTGCCCGCTCGTCCCGAAATCAACCTCGAAGCTGCGCTCCAACCCCGGCATACCATGGGCTCCACGGCACCCGCTTACCAACCCGGGCGAACCCCACAAGAGCGGAATCGCCGGTCAGTCTACGCCGAGCGCATCCGCACTTTGCGGGACCCGGATATGGATGTCTTCAATCAACCGATGAGCGACCTGTCCTGTGAGGAGCGTGAAGAATCAACGGTGAGCCCACAAGCGTTCACCCTCTTCAACGGGAAGAGTGTGAGGGATCGATCCCTGGCCTTTGCGGACCAGCTAGCCAAAGCGTACCAGGACCGGGAGTCGCAGGTGCAACGTGCGATCCAGGCCATCTACAACCGGGAACCCCACGAAGGCGAAATCGAGGCTGCACTCGACTACTTGGGCAAAATGACCACCTACCATCAGGAGCATCAACCACCAGCGGTGGAATTCCCCACGGAGGTGGAACGAGAGATGGTGGAGGAAATGACCGGTGAACCGTTTTCCTACGTGGAGGAACTGGACATCTACGAGGTTTACGTACCCGACCTCCAACCTGCAGACGTCAACGCCTCGACCCGAGCCCTGGGCGATTTGGTGGCCGTTTATTTTAACTCCAACGAATTTGTCTATGTCTACTGAGCACGAGAGTCAATGGAACCGCCGGG
>JBCCXG010000306.1:0-7312 GCA_039191945.1 Bacteroidota bacterium | reverse complement strand
GGGACCGACGGTGCTCCAAGCGAACAGCGCTCCAAAGCAGGAAACACACACCGCTTACGTACAAGGACTCACACAGTACATAGGAGTGCCAGAAGGTCAGCTCCACAAACACGCAATAGACAAAACCCACTGCGATGCCGGCCCGGTTGCTGTCGTATAATCGCCGCCCGGCGTCGGTTAGCGCAACTAACGCTAATAAACCCAAAAGGTACTGGCCGATAACCACCCCAGTGGCTAACGTGCCCGGCACAAGCAAGCGAACGCCATATACGAAGAGGACATAGCTGAAGTACCATACATTGTGCGGCTCGATGTAAAAACCTTCGCTGAGCCTTTGCGCATATTTCAGGTAGCGATGCGAGTCATTGACAATGCGAACCCCATACGTAGAAAACACAGCTATACTCAGCAAAACATAGACTACTACCAGCACCAGCAGCCATCGGCGGTAGCCTTCCTTTGTATCCATGGCCAGGACCCACTTCATGAGCTTACCTCGGGTTTAGAGATGTATTTCCGGGTCAGCCGATTCAACCCACGGATACTCGGTTCGTCCACCCATCGCGTGAAGAAGTAGGCAGCAATGAGTGATAGTGGAATGGTCGAAAAGACCGTCAGATACAAGCCCCATCGCTGATAACTACCCACTTCAAGGTAGAAATAACTTGAAAGACTGAAAATAATCGGCAGGTGAAGCAAGTACAAGCCGAACGAAATACGTCCGAGCCAAACCATAGGCCTGGAGCCCAAGAGCCGCTTCAAAAAGTCAGAACGCAACACCGACACCGTCAGCGCAGCACAGAGCAATACATAGACCACCCCGTAAAAATTGGGTCGCCCTCCCCATGCTATGGCCAAAATAAACAGTAGTATGAAGCTCACATCAAAGGCTTTTGACCTTGGGGGGGCAGGAGTTGCGCCACGAGAGTTGTCGTAGTCACTGAGAAAGAAACCAAGCAAGAAACTCAGAAGTGGAAACTTGGCGCTGAGAACTGTCCAAATCACCAACGCCAGGTAAATGATCCAACGCATCCGGTGCCCCCTGGTGAGGCCCAGCAACGCGAAGCAGAGAAAAGAGCCATACAATTCCACCTTCATCGTCCACAGGCTTGGGTTATACGTCCGGTAAAAGCTGAAATCAAAAAATGCATCCCATAAGCCGGACCGCACGGCTAACCAAAAGTCGGGATCAAAACCATAAAACTGTCGATGCCAACCCCCATTCGGACCCATGAGTTCGGCCACCTCCAGGTGAAACATCCAGCCCCTGGCCAGCAAAAAGTAGGCGATCAATGATGAAGCCAAAGCTGGGATCATCAAGCGAAAGTATCGTTTGGTCACGCTCCTTAGAAGAGCTATCGTATCGCCGCCTCGAAAAGGTTTGAGGGAAATGACGTAAGCGCTCATGAACCAAAAGACATAGACGGCCAGCTCTCCATTGACCACGGCGTTGAGCGGTGAGTGGATAACTCGCGCGAGAACATATCCCAATTGATCCTCCAAGTAAGCCAACACGTCTTCAGAGAGGGTGGGTCGGAAAGTGTACTTCAAATGAGCAAAAAGCACGACCAAAGCCGCAAGCCCCCGTAGGCCTTCCAGGTGCCGTAGTTTCGTACTATCCAATGAACCTGACCGTCATTCGCCAGGAAGATACGCACCCTCAGCCTTAGTCACAAGATGATGTGGCGCAATGGATGCGCGCTCGGACAAAGCGGAATGTGGGGCCACGGTTGTCTTTCGCGGTCAAGGGCCGCGTCGTGTGATTCCACAATACATTTTAGTCCAACTGATTAGGGTATCGTGAGATCGCTCCCAACCAGTCTGCCGCTAAGAATCAGAAGCTCCCAAACTTTGGGGCTGACCACCCGAGTAGCGTGCCAATTCGCTGTCCATAGACAGTTGATCGACATCCCACTTGTCTCCGTGAGCAGCGCCACCTATGATCATATGATAGATATGCTCAGCGACAATGCCTGGCCGGTTGGATTGACTCAAGAACCTGGTCATGTAGATCCGCCGAGTAGCGGGCTCATCAGCTCTGGGCACATAATCCTCCGCAAAATTGGGGATCTTAAAAGTAGGCGTCAAACTGATGAAACCCGCTGCAAGGTATGAGGGAAGGAGCATATGAGAGCCCAAAACACCGATCGCAATCTGACTTTGGGCGTAGATCTCACACCTGGCGGGTTCATGCGCGATGTAGGCTTCGTAGCTCTCGCACAAGTCCTCCTCGACTTCCAGCTTCGCTTGGGTAGCCATCCCGAGCGCCTTGAACCTGATGTCGGGAAACCGACGACGAAGGATCCTGATGAGCCGGTTATAGTTCCGTTGCTGCAGGCGCCGAAAGTAAGGCCTACAATACTGCAGCAAATGCCATTTCAACGTGGCTAGAAAAAGCATGCTGTTCCAGCGACTGCACAGCCAAAACCTATCATCTCTCAAAACAATTGAGATCTGCAACGGTGTACTTCGTAAATTTTGAAAAGGGAATGGCCGGGTGCTGATAAATCTCTGTAAGTCAATTTGCTCCATTTTGAAGCTCATGACCAGCGGCGCCAGATGCAGCTTTGAGAATCTTCCCAGTTCACCGACCACAAAGGACTCAAGTCCCTCTAGCCATTCGTCCTGCAACCCAAAAGGGACATCAACGACCCATTGCTCGACCCCTTCGGGCACCATCCAACTCAAGGCACGGTGGATCAAAACGATGACGTCCAGCCCTGGATGGTTCTTTTGGATGATGTCTACGTTCAGTAGCTTGTAGAAAGCATGGCCATAAGTCTTGTCCAGGCAATTGAGGAGGACGGCCTCCCTCCCGCTTTTTTCGCACTCATTGTGCTTGTCACAACGAATCTCTACAGGTCGCCGAGCGCTGAAAACCTCCAACAGCGGATCGTGAAGCCAAGATTGAAATGGGTGGTCATCCGTCGCCCCTTGATCCGTAAAACGAATAGGATTCCGTAAAAAGTGCCCCGAAGGAAATGACTCAAAATCATTCGTCCCTATCTGAAGGACCATGTGACTCCCTAAAATGTACAGTCGACGGAGGTCCCCTTGCAGGTGGCAGCATAGACTGCCCTTGTGATCCAGTATTTCAGTAGACATGAATCATCATTTCTCCGGGCAATTTATCAAATCGCCTTGGTCCTTCACAACATAGGCTCAAAAGCAGCGGTGACCGGTATTTCATGATACTCGGTCTTACCTACCCTTTCTCCAATCATCTTGAAGATAGCTTTTAATCCATAGGGCATCATGTAAACTCCAAGGAATAAAACTAGCGTCGATGGGCTGCCTTCCGAAGTGCTTCGAAATTGCTAAAGGACCTGCAAGGACTTAGGCTCTGACCAAGTCCTCTAGATTTTCAACCGCCCTACTGTGCCTGTTGGAGTCGATCTGATCAACGGGTCAGACAGGCCCTCAATGACCTTGGCCACAGGCCCCCAAGTAGGGCATTCGCCACAAGTTTGCGGTATAAGACCGCTTGCATCTCCGGTTTGATCCCCTTTTTGGGATCGACTCGACCTTCTTCTACGTGACTTTGAACGAAGCGTTTTAGGCGGCCCCCTGAAGTGAGAGAAGTCTGATCTCGTAGTCAATAAGGTATCTTCTCTCTCTACCTCAGGGCCGGCTATCCGCTGTATCCTGCCTTTGCCGGTAGGCAGGCTGGCTCCTCGCAAGCTGCCGCCAATTTCGAGTTTGCGCAGTTCAGGAATTTTGAATTCATTTCATCGCAAGGGACAGAATCATTCAATACTCAAAATGGCATAACTCAAAATGCCCCGCCGATGCCGCTCCTATCCGTGGCCGAAGACCCTCGATAAGTTTCAAACCAACTTCCCGCTGGTTTGTGGCCACTCCTTGGTTTGTGTTCTCAACATTGCCCTCAACTTAAGAAGCATCATTCCCAAAAACACCTATTTGACACAAGTTTGAGACTTTTCACCAGATGGCCCAAATCTCTTTCCTCACCCTCCTAACCTCCCTGGCCGGGCGCCCCTCACAGGGAGGGACTTTATACTTCTTGACAATTCCGAGACCAATTTTTTGATTTCTAATACCAAGAAGTTGACGGCTACGGTGTCCTCACAAACCAGAAAATGCGGTCCTCACAAAACAAGGTGCGGAAACACGAATTAAAACCGGTAAGCCGCTCTTCGCAGCGCCTTCACGTTGCTGAAGGGTTTCGGGGGATTGAGGTACTGCCCAAGGTGCTTGTAGATCTTCAAGCGTACTTCCTGTGCCTTTTTCGAGTCGATTCGATCAAAGGAGTGCCCGCCGGGGATGTCCTCGTAGATCTCGTAATCGAAATCCTTTCCCTCCGCTTTCAGCGCCTTGATCAGATGCTCGACCTCTAGTACGTTGACATCACCATCGTTGGTATTGGTATGGATCAGTAGCGGCGTTTCCAGCTTGTGCGCCTGCCAGGCTGGCGAGCGTTTCTTGTATTCCTCCACGTCCGCGTAGGCCGTCTTGCCGATGTGATAGTCCACAGAATACAAATCACGATAGCGCCCGGTTTTGTAGCCCATTCGAGCGATGAGATCACTCACCGGCACGCCGGCGTAGGCCACTTTGTAGTCCTTTGGGTGCTCGAAAATATTGTGCAAGGTGATCAGGCCTCCATGGCTCCAGCCGAAAATTCCGACACGGTTGCGATCCACGATATCATAGTTCTCCACCATATAGTTGCGTGAGGCGTATACATCCTCTACCTCTAACCCTCCGTAATCGATGGTCTCATAGAAGCCCTTACCGTAGCCGGTGCTGCCCCGGTACTCCGCGGCCACTACGATGTATTGTTGGGCCATTAATTCACGAATGATGTGGGTGTAGAAGGTGTTGAAGTTGCTGTGTACCCCGCCGTGCGGAAGAACGAGCAGGGGATACTTTTTGCTGGGATCAATGTCGCGTGGTATGAAGACGTAAGACTGGAATCGGAGGGGGTTGCCGTAACCCTGGCGCGTTTTATTCTTTTCCACCCGATCGGCCAATGCCGGTCCAGTCATGTATACCTTATCAATGTAGGCGACGTCTCCTATGCGATCGAACCAGAGCAGGTCGTCCAAGCTCTTCTGCACTCGGTCAAAGTCATGCCGCAAATCTTCTATTTCTTCCTTCAGTTCTTCAATGGTCGGCTCCTCGTCCTGCGCGATAAGCGGGACGAATAGCAACGTAAGCAGTAGCGAGACCAGTGCTCTCATTCTCGATTTTGGTTTAGGTGAAGAGCCAAGCTAGCAAAAAAGGATCAATGCTTTTGTCACGCATTTGCGAATGGAGCGAGAGAGGTTCTCAGCGGCGAACTGGATGGAATCCAGTCCTCATTTGCGAGGTAGTAAAACACCAAGGCGACTGCTGGACCTATGGTTCAGAAGGCGAGTGATTCACCGAAAACGGCGCTTCGGCAAGGGTAAAATCGCTGGCGGACGGCTGGGTCATGCGGCGACTAATCCCCCTGCCCTGCCGAGTAGCCGATATTCTATAACCTTTGGCTACATCCCCCTGAATTCACATTAGGCTCGATTGGGTTTATGGGGCAAAACGCCCCGACCATAATCATCACTCGGCAGGAGCCGAGCGATTGACTGGGGGTTTTGGGGGGAATTTAGATGAAAATGACTCGAAGTCGTACGACGATTAAAGGGGTGGTTGGGGAGGTTAGACGTCATTGGACATGAACCCGTAAATTCCAGCCCCCTTCAAAAACCACTAGCCCCGGATTTATTCCGGGGCCCCCGTGCAAAGAACCACAAACTCATTCGACATGGCTCCTTTGCCTGGAGGTAGGCCTGCCTGATAGGCCGATACAGCCACGATATTTCCATTTAGCTTTCTGCACAGACCCGGGCGGGGAATCCAAATTTCTGAGAATGACATTCGTTAGTCGGTGAGGACACCGACAGAGCGAGCGGAATTCGAGACTTCGATATGAACCCACCCCAGCCCCTCCGAGGAGGGGAGGTTCGGTAGCGGCAAGGGTCAAATCGCTGTCGGACGGCTGGGTCATTAGGCGACTAATCCCCCTGCCCCCTTTTGAAAATGGGGGAATTTGATCTTTATGAAAGGTGTCATTACCCAATAATGGCAACCGGTACTCGAGCCTGCCGCTCAGCGGCAGGTCTGGAATGGGCCTGTGGGTCAAACCAGATCGCCGAGAAGCAGATTACTCTCCCAAATAGTCCACCGCTCGATTGACGATGCCCATATATTGGTTCCAACTGGTACGTCTACGGTAAGTCGACTTGGTTTTGTGAGCGATCACCATATTAAGCGAGGGGATCACGGTGATGTACTGGCCCCATGCGCCACGCGCGGAGTAGGCACCTTGGTAGACTTCGGGTACCTCAGGGCCGTCCCATACCCACCACATGTAGCCATATCCGAAGTACCCATCTCGCATACGTGTTGGATTCATGTCTTCGAGGGGTGTGATAAGTGACACGATCTTTTGGGCCCATGATTGGGAAATGATCTGCTGCCCATTCCAGTTGCCCTCGTTGAGCATCAGCTGGCCGATCTTGGCCATGTCACGCGTTGAGATCCACATGTGATAGGCCGGGTACTTTGAGCGCTCCAGGTTGCCGCTCTTGCGTTGGGCGCTGCGGTCCCAATCCTCAAAGCCCAGGGGAATGGCTAGCTGCGCTTCGACTTCGTCATAGATGTTTTTGCCGGTCAGTGACTCGAAGATGAAGCCAGCAGCGTTGAAGTCCCAGTTGTTGTAAAGGAAGTACTCACCCGGTTGCTGACTGCTCCGCTCCGGGGCATCTGCAGAGTTATCTCCGGAGTTTGAGGCGGGATGATAAATGCCGGACCTGGCAGTGATCAAATGGTCGATGGTTGCTTGCTTTTCTAGATCGCTGAGTCCCTGATGATCGTCGATCCCCAGCTCCACCAACGTCTTGCTCAAGTCAATGGTCCCATTCTCGACGTACTTCCCATAGAGCATCGCCAGGATGCTCTTTCGGCAGGAAGCCAGGTAGCTCAACTCCTCGATGTCGCCGTATTCCAATACTTGCTTTCCGTCAATGATGACCACCAGTCCCGTGGTATTGCTTGAGTCAACGATGTATTGTAGGGACTCATCGAGCTCTTCCTCTGTATAGCCCAGCGAGAGGGGATCGGTTTCCACCCAGGCCAGGGATGCAATGGCAGGGGCTTCTTCGGTGGGTGGTGGTGTAGTACAGGCGAAAGCGAATAAGCTCAGGGCGGTGGCGTAGAGGAGTTTTTGCATGAGTTCAGGGTTTTGAGGGAATTTAGAGGAAAATGACTCGAAGTCGTACGATGATTACAGGGGTGGTTGGGGAGGTTGCTC
>JBCCXG010000305.1:0-7315 GCA_039191945.1 Bacteroidota bacterium | reverse complement strand
CGCCGATCTCCGTCGTCGGTAACGTTACAACACCCACCCTGGTGATGGTAGGTACTTCTGACTTACGAACGCCATTATCCGAAGCCAAGCAGATGTATCATGCGCTGAAATGGCGTAAGGTGGAGACGGCCCTGGTCGAAATGCCCGGTGCGTACCATCTGATCGCCAATCGCCCCAGTCAATTGATAGGTAAGATTTCCAACATTGTGGCCTGGTTCGATCAGTACAGGTAATGATCAGCGGCGATTGTCAAGTTGACCTGATCGTCTAACTTCGTACGCCTGGTAGCTGTGTGTAACTGGGAAAATTGCCGTAGAGCTTCTCTTCTAGTGGTGAACCGGTCACCGCCTGGACGAGGTATTTGCCACCCACGAAGCATCCTTTCCATGATTCGCCGATGCCGCCAAAAGTGGCCTCGTTGTCCCCTCTAGATTTCATTTGGTTCACACCTACTTTGAATCCTCGAAGTTGGCCGGCGATGCCTTGGGCTTCGTGTGGATCATCGCAAGCGATGGATGAGACCAGCGCACCATTGGAGACATTCATTTCGCTGACCAGCTCCTCTTGCGTATCGACTAGCACAATCGTGTCCAACGGACCAAAAGGTTCGTTGTGGTACAGATTGGCATTTCTCGGGATGTTGAGTAGCGCGGCAGGGGCAAAATAAGCCGAAATATCCTGCTGGGGCAGGAAGCGTTCCGGATCTATCTCGCCTTTGTATATGGCAACGGCCCCTTTGCCGATCGCATCATTGAACATCACGTTGACGTCACTAACCTTTTGCGCATTGATAAGGGGTCCGAAGTCGAGTTGGGGTGGTTTATCCATTCCCTCTTCCACCAATAAGGGGTGTCCAAATTTCAGGGATTTCAATACTGGCAAATACATGTCCAGAAAAGCCGGGAATAATGTCCGCTGTACCACGAATCGTACGTAAGCTGTACATCGCTGCTTACCGTATTTGAATCCAGATTTGATCTGTTTCGCCAGTGTCGGCCAGTCTGAGAAGTTCCACACGCCGTAGCTATTGATCCCCTCCATCTCAAGCATATAGCGTTTGTTTTCGTCAAATAGCGATGAGGCAATAGAGCGCCCGTTGCTCTTCCCACCGACGTAGGAGAGACAGTCGATGTGCTCGTTGCGCACCAATGCGTCACTCAATACACCTCCCGAGCCGCTTACCAAAGAAAAGGGAAGACCATTGCGCTTGGCAAGAGCGAAGCAGACGGTCAGTGCATACAAGCCGCCAGCCGAGGGCGTTTTGGCGATGATGCTGTTGCCCACCAGAGATTGGACGAGGCAGGCGTGGACAAGTACTGAAATAGGGTAGTTCCAGGAAGCGATGTTGGATACCAGTCCGAGGGGAGTCCTTTTCCCCAGCAGTCCCTCAATGTTATCCAAGTACCACCGGACTCCCGAAATACAACGATGCACACCGTCCAGGGCTTGATCATAAGGCTTTCCGATCTCCCAGACGAGCAGATAGGCCAGGAGCTCTTGGTGCCGCTCTATGTCGTCCACCGTTTGTCGGACCAGCTCGTGTCGCTTTTCCAATGGTAGGTCTTTCCATGCATTGTACTCCTTGCGGCTATGTTCGACAGCCACCTTGCACGTCATGGCGTCGATCATGGGGTAATGCCCGAGGATAGTGCCGTCGACGCACGAGGTGAAAAGCTTTTTATTACCGGGATTTTGCCATTCGCCCCCGATGAGGTTAAGCAGGTCGCCATTTGCATCGAAGGATTCTGGGACAAGCTGACGCGTTTGTATCATCAAGTTGTCCCATTTCGCTTTTTCTAAGATTGTTAGGGTCATGAGAGGCAAACCCCTTCGTTCGATGAAATGTTAAGCCTTCATGGCAGAGTTAGCAGCACCCCGTTCGCCGATACAGATCGTCTGGTTCAAGAAGGATGTGCGCTTGCATGATCACGGTCCACTGGCCCAAGCGATTTTGGAAGGTTTGCCGACTGTTTTGCTGTATGTATTTGAGCCTTCACTCAGGTCCCTTCCGGAATCTGATGATCGACATTGGCGGTTTATACTACAGGGAGTGAAGCACTTACATTCGGATTTGAAGCGCAATGGGCACTCGTTGCTTGTCGTGGAAGGGGAGGTCTTGGACATTCTTGATTACCTGCACAGCACGACGAGAATTGCCAAGATTTACTCTTATGAGGAGACAGGCTTGGAGGCGACTTACCGCCGGGATCAGGCGGTTGGACAGTGGTGTGTAGCACGCGGAGTGGATTGGCAAGAGATAGAAAGAGATGGCGTCAAGCGCGCACTCTTAGATCGCCGGAATTGGCAGGAGCGTTGGCAGTCTTACATGGATGGGGCTGAATATGAGGTTGATTTGAGCCGCCTCCAATCGGTTGATCTTACGCCCATTCCCGACCGATTGAGGGTCAAACTGACACCAGAGATCCTCAAAACTGAGCCCCGATTTCAAATTGGGGGAGAGGATAAGGCCCTAAGCCTTCTTCATTCATTTGTATCCGAACGAGCGAGTGGCTACTTGCGCAATCTGGCGCGACCGGAATACAGTCAGTCCACTTGTAGCAGACTTTCGCCCTACATGGCGCATGGTCAAGTCAGTGCGCGCCGCGTTTTCCAACAAACGAAGCGTGTCCGCGAGCGCCTAGGTAAGAACATCGATCAGTTTCACAATCGTATGTGGTGGCGCTGTCACTATATCCAAAAATTGGAGACTGAATATCAGATCGAGAAAGAACACATCAATCGTGGCTTTGATCAGATCCACAAACCTTTTTCGTCAACGTATTTTGAACGGTGGTCTACCGGGCAAACGGGTTTTCCGATGATCGATGCGGCGATGCGATGCGTGAATCACACGGGCTACTTGAACTTCAGGATGCGGGCGATGCTCGCGACTTTTTGGGCCTTCACTCTGTGGCAGGATTGGCGACCGGGGGCGACGTATTTGGCTAGAATGTTCCTCGACTTTGACCCCGGTATACATTATCCACAGTTTCAGATGCAAGCGGGCATGACGGGCTATCATCCGCTCCGGATTTTCAACCCCATCGTGCAGGCTAAGAAATACGACGACTATGGCGTTTTCATAAAAAAATGGGTACCTGAGTTAGCAAATATCCCTGCTCCAATGACCTCTACACCATGGCTACTTTCGCCGATGGAGCAGTCGTTTTACCGCTGCCAGATTGGCAAGGATTACCCACTCCCCATCGTCGATTATCAAGCAGCAACAGAACGGGCGAAGACGATCTATTGGGAATACAGGAAGCAGAAAAAGGTACGTGAGCAATTGCCGTCGGTGTGGAAAAAGCACAGCTTACCCAAGGATATTGTCGGTTATACGCAGGAGTTTTTCGCAGGCAAGGAAATTTTGGTCACCGAAAGCATCATGTATGACCCCACTAAGGAGCCAGCCACTGGCCCTCCCAAGACGAATTTTGAAGGGTGAACCTTGCCCTGAGGTGCTCCATACGGTTGAGTTGGAGTGCTTCGATGCTCTTAGGGGAGACCTCGAGGACCACAAAGTGTTGATCATCAATGGATTCGGGCCAGTGGTAAGCAACTGAAGGGTGGGTAATGGCTTCTCCCGGAGCGATGGTGGGACCGTAAGCACGTTTCCCTATGTCCTGGACATTTTTCCATTCTGCTATCGACAAGTCATCAAGCTGATGGACCTGTGCTGTCCCTAACACCTTGACTTGAAGCTTCTTGCCAGGGTGGTAGAATAACAGACTGGCCTGTTGATTGGTACGTAGATGTTTGACCTTTTCCGATCGACTGTCCGTGTAAATGTAAAGGTGAAAGTCATCCGTAACCTTTCGCAGCACCACATAGCGTAGACCTACCTCATCCTGTCCTTGCGTAGCCAGTGTAACAAAACGGAAAGGGTGCCGCTTATCCACGGCACCTCTTTTTATTTCTGCAGATATAGCCCGGAAAGCCTCTTCCAGTGATTGTCCTTCTTCGATGATCATGCCACTATTGTTCTAAGGCGATCGCTTCAAACTGCATGAGTTCCTGATCTCGGATACCATACATTACTTCGATCGGTCGACAGCAAACCTCGCAATCTTCGATGTATTCCTGGTTAGCAACCGAACAATCTATTAGCATGCTGATATCAGCTCCACAGTGGGGACAATCAAAGAAATGCTCCAACACGCTTAGACCGACTCCTTTTGTGGCTGGCCATTAGGACGCTCTGCTACCCAATTGCCCGTGCCTCCTCCGAAATGCTTGTGCAGCTTTTCTAGCTTGTCCTCGGCGTTGGCGAGGTTTTCCATGTGCTTGTCAAACTCCTCTAACAAATCCGAGTGCTCTCCGATACCTACGGAGGAGTTGAAGTAGGTATGAAGTGTGGCTTTCGCCTCCATGATCTGTGCCTCGTACTTTTTTACGAGTGCTTCAAAATACAATTTGCTTGCTTCCATTTTCTACTACCGTTTTTTTATGAGCCGGAAGAACTGCCTTCTTGCGTCCAATGTTTTGACGATTCACGGGAGGCAGGTATCTCAGCGCGCGCACTCATTTGGCAGCATACTCGATCAATTCCTCCAGCGATACATATTTCAACGTCTTTTCATGAGTGGCCTCAGGTACTATTTTTGGAGCTACGCCTGCTCGCAGGGCCTGCATCCACCGCGAGGCGCACAAGCACCATCTGTCTCCCGGTTTCAGGCCAGGAAAATCATACTCCGGCCGTGGAGTGGAGAGGTCATTCCCCATGGATTGTGTGAAAGACAGGAAGTCCTCTGTCATGATTGCGCAAACCGTGTGCGTACCCAGATCCTCCTCACCGGTCTCGCAACAACCATCTCGGTAAAATCCTGTCATGGGTTGTGTGCCGCAGGATATGAGGGGCTCACCAAATACATTCTTTGCCATTTGTGTCACGCTATTTTTCAAGATCTTCTTTTAGCTTCTGCAGGAGCGTTTTGTTGTAATGTCGATTGCGCCGATTTTGCTTTGCTTTTCCAGCGCGCTTCCTGGATCTCTTATCTACCACAATTTGCTCCAAGTCATCGGCTTTTTCGATCTTCTGATAGGCTTCTGGATTTGTTCTTTTCATTTTTCAAAGAGGGAATCTACGGGAAGCGTCAATTGTTTTGAACCCGAACTGGAGTTTGCCCCGAATCTCATGTACTACACGTGTTCTTCCCGTTAGTCGAGAATTATTCTAAGTTGATCGAAAATAAGTGTCCGTTGGACAATATTTTGATTCTTTTGAAGCATAGGCGGTGTACGGGGTATATTCCTCCAAGGAGCCATAAGCAGCTAGACAAATGACTTTACATAGAAGGGGTAGACCACTCTTCAACACTCGTGCTTGTCGGGGGTCACTTTACATCTTACTTTTTTTGGGTGCAGCCATAGCCAATGGTCAGACATTGTATTCTCGGTTTGATGGTGCCTGGACAGATGCCAATATTTGGTCTACTACGGAAGGTGGAGGTACATGCAGCTGCAGCCCTGCTGGCACCAACGACGTCGTGATCTTGCACGCTATCACTTTTGGGACGGGGACTGAGTCCACAGCTGACATGACCCTTCGGGACGATGGCTTACTGACCGCCTCTGGAGGTACGCTAAATGTTGAAGGATCAATGACTTTGAGTGGCGCTTTGATCCTGAGCGGTGCAACGATGAATGTCGGACTGACGGGATCTGCAACAGATATTGACTATGATCAGACGAACATCGGCGTAGTGCCTAGTATCACCGTCTCTTCTGGTTCATTGCTAGTTTACGGCGGTATCAACCACGCCGGTGGTGCTGGTGCTGATCCTTTTGCCTTTTCACAAAGCGGTGGAACCGTCGATCTTAACAATGGAACCTCATTGACCGCGGATGAGGTGCTTGGTGTGAATAACGTCACCGGGAGCGCTTTTACAATGAGTGATGGTATTATCTACATACGGGATGAGAGCTCGGGGGCCGTTGAATTTGATATTGGGGGCTCCAATGTAGCCCACAGCGTTTCTGGTGGCTCTGTATATTTTGGCGCCTCTTCAGCAGGCAATAGAACCTATGAATTCGTCCCCAACAGTGGAGTCATACAGCCAAACCTGCGAATAGACTGTACGGGAACGTCTACGCTTAGACCCAATGGCTGCAGTGACTTCAGTTTGCTCAGTCTGCACATTGCTGGTAATGATTCTTTTGACGTCGGTGGAGGGGGTGCTTGTAGCAATACGATGACCGTCACATCTACCTATGATGGCACTAACTCCGTTTATCTTGCAAATGAAGATAATTTTGAAGCCCGAACGGGCACTTTGTATCTATCAGGTACTGGCACCATCAGCGCGCCGGCCCATTTCAGCAACGGACCTTTCTATCATTTACAAGGTGGCGATGCCGGTCAAACCCTCACTATTGCTAACAACCTCCATATCAGGGGGGAACTGACATTGGGAGATGGCAATTTTAATGTACCAGGTGGTGTTACCCTTCGAATTGCCGGTAGCTCTGCCATAGTATCGCCTATCAATAAGACTGCAAGTACTACTTTTTTAGGGAGTGGTTGGTTGCGATTTGGATTGGCTACTGCAGCGCGAACTTATAATCTGGCGGGAGGTGACTACGGCGAGCTTTTGTTAGCTACTGCTGGAAATACCGGAGGAACGACCGTGACCGTGGAGCAGCAAGGGGATATTTCAGCTAAGATTGTTGCTGTGGTTGCGGACTTTACTCCTGGCCGAGTCACCACATGGAATACCAACAATTATAATCTAGACCTTAGTGAGCATTTGTGGGTAGGTCGTGGCGCTGGTGCTACGGCCAATACGATGAATCTGGGCAGCTCGACGGTTAATCTGACGAGAGACCTTTGGGTCGAAGGCGGCGGCGTACTCAATATGGGTAGTGCATCCGTCAATGTAGGGCGTAGGTTGCGGTTCAGAGAAGGTGGGGGAGTCGACGGCACCATCAATGCCGGGACCTCAACTTTATCCTTCGATGGCACAGGCGACTGGGTCGTGGACAGCAACAATAACCTGACTGTTAACCTTTACAACTTGCGCCTCGATCGAGCGGGGGCCGTGCAGTTGACGGATGCTAACCTGGAAGTGAACAATGAAGTGACGTTTATCGATGGTACGATTGAAATGGTGGGTAGTGAGACCTTTACCTTAGGTGCGACCGCCTCCGTAGCGGGCTCGGCTGCTGGTAGCTTCGTCAATGGTCCTCAGAGGAAAGTCACCAACTCAACTGATCCTTTTACGTTCGCCGTCGGCAAGAACGGGGTGGTGAGGAGAATTACGATTATTCCGAGCACCGCGGCCTCGACGGTTTGGGCGGTCGAATACTTCGATGCGGG
>JBCCXG010000304.1:0-7344 GCA_039191945.1 Bacteroidota bacterium | reverse complement strand
TATCTCGAGCGAACCAATCGGGGACGCTCCGTCACCATCAAATCCCAGGTGGTGGGCAGGCCCGGTGGATCTGTTGGGCGGTCATTTAGCAACGCCATTGAGCAGATGGACCTGAAAGAGGGGCTCACATTAATTTACGGTGGGGCTACGAAGCGGACCCGAGAAGGGCTGACCAGCATGATCGGCGCTTTCGTGATATCCATTTTCCTGGTCTATTTGATCTTAGCCGCGTTATACAACTCGTTTTATTATCCGCTCGTGGTGTTGTTTTCCATTCCCTTGGCAGTCATTGGTGCCTTCTTAGCCTTAGCACTGACCGGTCAGGCGCTAAGTGTCTTCTCGATTATGGGTCTCATCATGCTAGCGGGTCTAGTCGGCAAAAATGCCATCCTCGTTGTTGATTTCACCAACACCCTCCGTGAGCAAGGCATGGCCGTCAGGGACGCCCTACTGGAGGCGACAAAGCTTCGATTTCGTCCCATCTTAATGACGAATTTGACCATGGTCATTGGTCTTTTGCCCATTGCACTATCAACGGGAGCTGGATCCGAATGGAAAAACGGACTTGCCTGGGCACTCATCGGCGGGCTTTCCAGCAGTATGCTCCTAACCCTGGTCGTCGTACCTCTCGTTTATGATTCGCTGGAGCGGTTCCGATCTAAAGTTGGCTTGGACAAACGACCCTAAAGCCCCAGTTGGTCGTATATGAAGGTCACGTAATACAATCCCCCCTGACTTGAGGACCCAAAACTGGTGGTGTAGTAGTCGTTTAAGACGTTCATTCCACCTAGTTTGATTTTGGACTTAATACCGGGCAGCGAATAGGTAAAGACCACATCGAGCGACCCAAAAGCATCAACCTCCCCTACTCCAAAAGAGGACTCCCAAAGGAAGGCTTGTTGCCAGCGATAGTTGACATTGAAGCCCAACCTATTTAGCAGCCTGCGGTTACCAAAGCTGACGTTGAAACGGTACTCCGGTGTGTTGAATCGCGTCTGAAAGCCCGCCAGGTCCGCATCCTGCTCAATGGTACTATAAGAGACATTGCCACCAATTTCAAAGCGCTTAGGTAATCGATAATCACCACCGAGTGACCAGCCCCAGTTGATGATGTTCTGGTCGGTGCTCACGAAGGTTTGAAAGCGCTGCTCATCAACGGTGAAGGGATCCTGGACCAGTAGTTGTGAGCCCTGAAAGCTCGAGTAATCATTGCGGTAGATGTTGGCATCGAGGTAAAGCTTCTCTCCCAACAAGGTCCGGTAGCCCACCTCCAATGCGAAGACCCTCTCAGCCCGAAACGTTGGAATATTGAAAGTTCCATTCGTGGTATCAGGCACGGCGAAGACGGGATTGGTACCAATGAGTGGAAAGGTAGGTTCAGTTCTAAGGCCATAAGTATCCTGTAGCTCGGCCTGACCACCAACCACTCGCACAGTACCCACGTCCAGGTCCGTCCACTGGTCTGCGAGGGATGGAAACCTAAAGGCGGTCTGGGCAGAAAAGCGGAGGTGGTGATTGCGCTTCTCACCTGCCGTGTAGGCCAATGAAAACCTGGGTGTCGTTTCCAAGTCAAATCGAGTGTCTTTGTCGACTCGAGCGGAAACGTTGAGTTTCAGTCGATTATCGAGAAAGTCCTCTATGTACTGGATAAATCCGCCAAACTGGCGGGTCACAATCGGATTGCCTGGTGTATCTGGATAGATGGTGCCGTCGCTGTCGGAGTTGAAATAGCGATACTGGAATCCGACCAAGATTTCAGTACCATTCAAAAGCCTGGAAAAATTGTACCGTCCTTCAAACTGCCCCATGGAGCTGAAATCCAACACCCTAGCGCCTCCGGCATTGACAGGGGTGCGAGTGATTTCATCTCTCAGGCGATTGAACTCCGGCGAACCCGGCACAGGAAGTGCGGGTTCCTCATTGTTGATCACATTACCACTGGCATTGCGATTGTCAGCCGTCTCTCGCGCAAATCCATGAGCAGTCTCATTATCCTGGCCAATGGAGGAGCCGATGAGAAATGCGGCGACATAGTCTTCGAGCCACTCCTCCGTAGACTTCCAGCCTTCATTGATCAATGCAGCTAGCCCACCCGCATCATACGTGAAGCCTGCATCTTCCTTTACATACCAGTACCTGGCCATGTAATCTGGATTGCTGATTTCCGCTTTGATGTTCCAAAGTTGGAAATCATTGATTGAAAATCGGTTTTGGGCCGAATATACCGCCTGGCCTTCGCCATAGGTCCCTTGCAGGATAGCGCGGGTATCATCATTGATCTTATAGTGAATAGACGCGGTCGCCTTCAGGTTGCGGGCATCATAATTGACCAGGTCTTTCTCTTCCCACCCAGTTCTCGTGACATCATCGTCCGGGATGATGTCTAATATACCATTGACCGCATCTTCATACTCCGGAGTGCCAGGCGCAAAGCCTTGGGACTCGGCAAACCCTTCTGCCACTGCCGGTGCGATGAGGCCCAAATTAATCGCCGTCTCATCTCCGTACACGTTAACCCCGTCGTATCCCGAGCTGTTCCATCGGTTCTTAGACGGGTCATCGAGGAAGTTCTTATCTCGCTGATCTCCTGCTTCCCAGTCCTGGGCATCCATAATTTGACCCGTGAGCTTAATCGCCAATTTATCATTAATTGCATAGCTGTAGCGAAGGTTAAAGTCACGATACATACTCGCATCCGCACCCACAGGGCTATTCAAATTCATCGCTCCTACCTGGACACTGGCTGACAGGCCTTGGTAATCGAATGGGTCTTTGCTTTGGATCAATAGTGTACCATTCATCCCTCCGGCACCATACAAGGCGGAAGACGCACCACTCAAAAACTCGACGCTCTCGACATCGAGATGGGGCACTCCGAAGATATTACCTGCCGCGAAGTTCAAACCAGGCGCCTGACTATTCACACCATCGACAATTTGGTTGAATCGATAGTTTGTATTGCTGTTAAAACCCCGGGCATTAGGCACTTTGAAGGTCAAGCTCTGTACATTCATATCAATGCCCTTCAACTGATATAATCCGTCGTAAAAGTTGGCTTGTGGCATCTGCTGTATTTGTCGGAGGTCCAGCTTCTCGACAGAAATCGTAGATGTCATGATGTTTTCCTCTACCATGGAAGCTGAGACCACCACTTCTTGCCCTAGTAAGAAGGCTTCTCGCATGACCAGGTCCACCTGATATTCTCCAGGTTGTTTGATGGTATCCTGTAAGGTCTCAAATCCCACCATAGACACGACATAAACGAGCGGCGTATTTCCAGAGGCCGTGATGGTAAAGTTGCCTGACTGATCTGTTGCCTGACCCTGAAACGATGACTGGAAGTAAACGCTCGCACCGTGCAGGGGCTCACCTTGCTCATCTTTGACGGTGCCGCGCAATATGGTCTTTTGAGCGAACGCGGGCACGGAGAATAGCGCCATCATCATACCCATCAGGAGCCATACGCGCACCCTTCTATTCTTTGTAGTTTCCATGGTTGCCAGGGTTATTCGAAGTTTTCGGGACTAATCTACAGAATGTACCAACAATACGATTGGCGAAATCTCGCCTATTGTCAGCAAAACACTAGGTCGTAGTCAGAAAAGCGCTAATTTTACCTCAAAGTAAATCATTAAGTAATTAGCGCAAAGCTGGTCTGTTGGCAACCCAGTGCCTCAACCAGAAAAGGACAAATAACATTTATCAACCACTTTTCAAGACCACTAGGGCGCAACTTTTAAAAGTTCAATTATGAAAAAATTCGTGAGATTAACAGCTTTTATGCTTTCAGCACTTAGTCTAGCTTTTATTGTGAGTTGCGGAGATGATGATGAGGAGGACGATGGACCCAGTGTTGTGGGATCTTATCAGTTCACCAGTGCGGTAACGGCTGCAGATGGACCATTAGATGCCACCGGTCAGGTAGTTACCGATCAAGAGGGCAATCCACTATTACCCACTGGGGTGGATGTTGTGGAACAGGTGAACGCGGCACTTTTGGGTGGTGCTGCAGATCTTTGCGATGACGCTGCGAATGTAAGGGTAACTCTCGATGATAGCGGAAGTCTTCTTTATACGTGCAGTAACAGTGATGCCAGCGCTGATAATGGGGAATGGCAGCAACTGAGTGACACGGATCTACGGCTGACCATCAATTTTGACGGCATAGGACCAATTCCGGTAGATATCAATTCATTGGTCATCTCCGAGACTCAGCTCTCGGGAAATATCGCCAACTTACCTCTTCCGGGAGACGTGATAGGTCTTCCTGACCCGCTGATCACACTCAATCTCGATGTGGTACTGGCCAGGGATTGATTGAGACAAAAGATTGAAATTGAAGGAGAGGGGGATGGTCCAATGGCTATCCCCCTTTTTTTGTTACAGCGCCTTAGAAGTGGTTTGAAACTCGTCCTCAGCCCTTGCTTTCAGGCAGCCACATGACAGATCCGCCAGGAAAGTGACTGAAAATAGCTAAATAAATCAAATCCCAAAGATATGTATCGAAAGGTCTTGTTGTTCAGTAGCTGGTGTATCCTGACCCTCGCCGTTGGTGCCCAACAAAGGGCCGGCCAATGGCAGGTAGTTGACCTACCCTTCGAGGCCAACCAAACCGTGTCTCAACCCTTTGATGAAGCCTTTGGAGCGGTCATTCGACACGAAGACGGGGACGTCCTGAGGGTCCCGGGATTCTACAATGGGCGAAAGCAATGGGTCTTGCGGTTTGCCCCAGAGAAACCTGGCCGGTGGTCTATAACGACCTATTCTTCGCTGGCCGAATTGGCGGGTCAAGAACGATCGCTCCTAGTCACTCCGCCAACCAAAAACGATGAGCACGGCCCGATCATTATCGATCCTAAAAACCCAAAACGCTTTGCCTATGCCGATGGCACGCCTTATCATTTGATGGCTTACGAATTGGACTGGCTTTTCGCGCTGGACTGGCAGAATAAATCGGGAATTCCACGGACGGAGAACATTATTGACTACGTCCAATCGTACGGTTTCAATCAAGTCGTCATGAACGTCTATGCCTACAA
Source organism: Bacteroidota bacterium (assembly GCA_039191945.1). Lineage (GTDB taxonomy): Bacteria > Bacteroidota > Bacteroidia > Cytophagales > Cyclobacteriaceae > JAWPMT01. The sequence goes on along the minus strand of JBCCXG010000304.1, from coordinate 2,305 downwards.
TGCACAATGGGGGCAGCACGAGGCGATTCAACCTGAGCACGATTTTCGTGAACCGAAGACTTATCCTTTTCTTGGGACCAATGATAACCCTGACTACAGTGCCTTGAACATCTCATTCTTTCAGCACTTGGACCGGGTGATGGCTCATCTCGATGAAGTCGAAATGATTGCCCATCTAATGATCTACGTATGGAACAAGAAGGTGAACTGGCCAGCGCCCAATTCCAAGGCAGATAATCTGTATTTTGACTACGTCGTCAAACGCTATCAGGCGTTCCCCAACTTGGTCTGGGACATCTCCAAAGAGGCACTTGCCTACGGGAGAGATGACATGGGCTACATCACGGAGCGCATCAACCGTCTTAGGAAACTTGATGCACACGACCGACTCGTGTCAGTACATGACTACACGTACTGCCAGGCCTATCCAGGGAAAGTGGACTTCATCTCTATTCAGGAGTGGAAACCCAACTTGTATGATGGCATGCGGGAGGTTGCAGCTCGACACCCCGATCAACCCATTTTCAATATTGAGCACGGTGGATATGAGACCACCATCCACGAAATCTTCGGCGGTGCTTACAACGACCCGTTAATCTGTCTGGATAGAAATTACCAATGTGTATTCGCAGGGACCTACAGTACCCACTATTGGCAGAACACCTCCTGGCATGAGGTCGTTCACAACCCTAAGGACCTACCAGCAGAAAGTCAACCTCACCTGAGTTGGTTCAAGCATCTGATGTCACTCATGGACGCATATGATTATGACAAGCTATCGCCTTATCAAAATGCCTTTACCCCGTGGGGCCTGACCGACCCCTCCTCATCTCTCTACCTCTTTTACATGCCCCCGGGTCTCTTGCGTGTGACCGGTACCGTGCATGAGCTGAAAGATAAAACAGTAGCCATCTCCTGGTTCAATCCGCTGACAGGAGAATTGAAAGCTGGCGGCGAGAAGACCTTTGATCAGGGGACATGGCTAGGACTCGCCAAGGACCCCTCATGGTCCAATGCGGTTTGTATCCTTGAAGTTCAATGAATCGTCGTCAGAGCGCTAATAGCCCCGAAGTAAAGCACTGATAATTCCAGGTGAGCACTTATTTGAATTTTTTAAGGCATTTTAGGGGAAATATTCGAACAGCATTATGCGGTCCATAGGCGCTTTCGTTCTGTTTTTTGGCGGTATTTTTCGGCGCATCGAGAGCCCCAGCTCTTTGTATCAAAACAGTCTGCAAGAGTGCATCAAAGTGGGGTACAAATCACTTTTCATCGTCATCTCCGTGTCCTTGTTTACCGGAGCAGTCAGCGCGATCCAAACGTCTTTTAATCTCACCTCCTCCTACATTCAAGATTACGTCGTCGCCATGGTCGTGAGAGATACCGTATTCTCCATGATGCCAACGCTGATCGCCCTGATCTACTCTGGCAAAGTAGGTTCTTTGATATCGGGTGAATTAGGAACCATGAAGGTCACGGAACAGATTGACGCCTTGGAGGTCATGGGAATCAATGCTAAGTCTTACCTTGTTCTACCTAAGATGATCGCTTCACAACTCATGTTCCCAATCCTGATCATCATGGCGATGTCAGCTGCACTTTTTGGCGGATTCCTCGCGATCAAATTTCTCGATATCATCTCAGTCACGGATTACATTCGTGGGGTGAGAACCAACTTCAACCCTTTCACCGTAACGATCTTCATGATCAAGGCGGCCCTGTTTGGGCTTTTGGTTCCTTCCATATCGAGTTTCCACGGATTTGGGGTCCGAGGTGGGGCGCTGGAGGTAGGCAAAGCAAGCACGCTGGCGGTGATTCGATGCACGATAGCCGTCATCGTCGGCGACTACCTTGTGACGCAATTGTTAGCCACAAGTCGATACTAAAGCGCCAATTCCTGCGTTTTGTTGAAAGTTTACTTATGAAAGTATAACAAAGTTTAAATAATTATACTATTTCAGCGGAATTATTGGATAATCGCTAAATGTGTTTCTATCTTAGGTAGAGAAAGTCTTGGAGCTGCGGGGACAGACTTTCACAGCGATGAGCCGCCAAGCCCATCGAGGTTCTTAAAAGAATAATAATTTTTTAGCGCACAACGTATGATTAAGTTTGTGACAACTCATCCAGATTACCTCTTTTTGATGTTTTTGATCTTTTTTGTGGTCATCAAGGTAATCATTCAAATTATCAACTCTGACGATGGGAGATCCTCCGGCGATGATAGCGATGGTGGTATTCTCGAGCCCGACCCAGTGCTGGATTTGCCACCTGGGGTAAGCCTGCCCATCGACCGGAAAACACC
>JBCCXG010000303.1:0-7351 GCA_039191945.1 Bacteroidota bacterium | reverse complement strand
GGATAATTTCCGGCCACACTTCCTTGAATTGGCCAATATTCCAATCCATAGGTTGGCTGGGCTCACGACCGATGAAGGTATTGACCACTGGCACACCCAATTTGGCGGCTGCGGTAATCACATCTTTGATGTGCTGGACGTAGACATCCGTTTTCTCGCCGCCTTCGAGTGGGTTGGGATAGTATCCGAGTCCGGAGATGTAGACACCCTTCTCCTCTTGAAGGTCTTTGAGGTAGGTGACCTGAGTGTCGTCCAACGTAGCCACGTCAATGTGGGTCACACCGGCGTAGCGACGCTCTGCTTTCCCTTTGGGCCAGCACATCACCTCGAGGCACTTGAATCCGTGAGTGGATGCAAAAGAAATGACCTCTTCAAAACTGTGGGAGGCCTGGATGGCAGTGACATATCCGAGATCAAGCATGTTTTTTCTGGGTTTAAGAGCATGAGTAATTTAAAGTAAAAACTTGTATATACAAGTTGGATTATTTTTTCAAATTTTGACCGTCTATACCAGGACCTGGCGAAGGATGAAATCAGCGCGTTCCTTTGGATTCACCTTGCTGAGGAATTGAATCTCAAAGCCCATGTCCTCATAAGCCTTGGCGAGCTGGTCATGTACACGTACAGATTCGTGATAGGGCATGGGTCTTTCTTTATTTTGCTCATAGATTTCTTCCCAGGGCACGGTGAAGAAGACCTTACGATTAAAGGGATGCTTTTCCATGACGCCGATAAATCGACGATAGCTTTTGTGATAGTACCGACTCCATCCAACCAGATCGGGCAGCCCCCTGTCGAAGAAGACCTTTTGCATTGCTGGGGTCCCTTCATAGTCGAGGACTTTGAGCTTGGCAATCGCATCGTCGAATGCCGTTCGGTCCTTCCACGGGAGTACCGTAGAGTCAGGCTGTGATATCTCCCGATGGATGACTTGTCTTGCGGCTTCCTTCACGGTGTTTTGACCGAGTGCTTCCAGTTCTTTGATCGTCGTGGTGATACCAAATCCAGGTCCGCCGGTAATGAGGTACCGGTTCCGAGCCCTGGGATCATCGAAATCAATATTTGGCAGTTGCTGCTCCAATCAATGCCGTTAAGTGGCCTAAAAGCACCGACAATTAAACGTTTCATCCGAACGATTCAAAGAATCGTTTACATTTATTATGCACACCAAACGACCATCATAACGTATGTCCAGACCGCTCATTATTCAATTCTTCTTGGCGTTGCTCGTCTTTAGTTCTTGCGCTCAGCCGTCGCCTGTAGGGCCAGAAAATGGGTCAGTGACGTACGAAAAGGTGACCGATGGTATTCAAAATCCCTGGGGAATGACTTGGCTCCCGAATGGAGATATGCTCGTGACGGAAAAGAAAGGCGAGATCCGAATCATTCGACAGGGTCGGCTGCTGGATGAAAGCATTCAGGGCATACCGGACATCTATGTCCGTGGGCAAGGAGGGTTGATGGACATTGAGTTGCACCCTGACTTCGAGAATAATCGTTGGCTTTATCTTTCCTACGCTAGCCGGATAGGTGGAGGAAGCGGTGGCAACACCACGATCGCAAGGTTCAAGTTGCAAGGCAATCGACTGACTTCCAAAGAGGTGCTGTACAAGGCGGAGCCGAATACAACGAAAGGGCAGCACTTTGGGAGTCGCCTGGCGTTTGACCGGGAGGGTTACCTCTATTTCACAGTGGGGGATAGGGGGAATAGGGATGTCAACCCCCAGGACATCACGAGAGACAATGGCAAGGTCTATCGTATCCACGACGACGGTTCAGTACCGCGTTCCAATCCCTTTTACAATCAACGAAAGGCAAAGAAGGCCATCTACTCTTACGGTCATAGAAACCCTCAGGGACTAGCTATGGATCCTGCAACAGGTCGCATTTGGTCGCATGAACATGGGCCACGGGGAGGTGATGAAGTGAATGTCATCGATGCAGGTAAGAACTATGGCTGGCCGATCATTAGTTATGGCATCAACTACAGCGGGACGAAGTTTGCCGAGGGCACGGCGCGGGCGGGTATGGAACAACCCGTCATCTACTACGTGCCAAGCATTGCGCCTTGCGGGATGACCTTTGTCACAAGCGACCGATACCCTGAATGGAAAGGGGACCTTATCATAGGCTCGCTCAAGTTCTTGTACCTGGTGCGGGCGGATGTAGAGGGAGATACGATTGTTGCGCAGGAAAAGGTCGCGGATGGGATTGGTCGAGTCAGGAATGTGGAGGAGGGACCGGACGGGTATATCTACGTGGGGATCGAGGGCCAGGGAATCTATCGATTAATTGCGAATTAGGTCATTATTGGCCATAAACCCCCAAAATGGGGAAAATTGACGAGATGGCGCATGTACAGTTAGTTTTGAATTATTAGGCCCTTTTTCATAACGGTTTTTCATTCAGTTCTTTGTAAACTTGTAATACAAGACGACTCCCAAAACGAAAAAACTACTGCTCATGGTTAAGGTCCTACTGTGCTGCTTGTCGCTGTATGCGACGCCCCAGGATACGCTGCCCGTGGTGGATGGGCACGCGGTTCTTCAAGAAGCACAAGCCTTGTACACATCCGACGATCTGGATGCTGCAGTGCAACTGGTAGCTGGACTTGATCCGAACGATTCCAATTACATTGACGGTCAGGAGCTCTTGATGAGGGCATTGCAACGGCAAGGCAATGCATCGGAGGCCTTGGCAATTGCTCGACTCCTGATGGAAGAAGGAGAGAATCTGCCGGCCCATTTCTACATCGAGGCAGGCAACGTTCATTTGGCAGCAGGTAAACTGGAAGAAGGCCTGACGATCTACCAGCGAGGATTGCGGGAGTTTCCTTACAACCATCTCTTGATGTACCAAGTGGGCTACGGGCATTACAAGCTCGGGCAGTTTGAGCAGGCGATTGGCCACTTTCAACAGGTAGCCCAGGTTAGGCCATTTTTCTCTCCTGCTCATCAAATGCTGGGAAATGTACTATCGAAAACCCAGTATCGCACAAAGGCCGTTTTATCCTATTTGACTTATCTGGCCATTGAGCCCAACGAGAACTGGGCCCTGATCAGGCTCAATGCGCTGCTCAACGATGCGTTGAAGGAAGAGGGCTCTGTAAGTTTGCAACTTGAGAACGATCATTTCGAGGCTTATGACAACCTACTGCGGTCCAGGGCGGCATTGGATAGTCGTTACCAATCCGCAATCAGTTTTCTGGTACCCGCCGCTCAACAGAATGAGTTGCTCATTAACAAACTAGAGTACTTAGAGGGAACCGGAGATTTTTGGATGAACTTCTACGTGCCGTATCTGGTGAAAATTGCTGAGGAGGGGCTGACCAAGGACTTCATCTATTTCATGCTTTACTCCAGCGGCAACGAAGAGGTCATGAAGCAATTGGAGAAAAACGAGGGGGAGAAGGACGCGTGGATCAAGATTACAAACGCGGAATTATGGAGGAATAAATTGCAAAATGAGCGCACGATTCTTGATAGTACGGGCATCTTTTCGCACTGGTACACCGAAGACGGGGACGTCAAGGCCATAGGACAAGAGACGGCGCTCGGCCTCAAAGTGGGTCCTTTTGAGTATTATCATGACAACGGTCGCCTTAGTGCAAGAGGTAGATACGATAGCTTAGGTCAGAAGGAGGGATTGTGGCGTTATTACCACGACAATGGGACGCTCCAAAGTGTCAAGCAATACAATGACCATGGGGAAGTCGTCGGGACAGTGTGGCACGCCGATGAAAACGATCGACTAGTCAGCAAGGGCACTTACGTGGATGGTAAGATGGACGGGACTTACCGCTCATACTACCCCTCTGGTCGAGTGAAGGAAGAAGTTCCCTACACGTGGGGTCTGAAGCATGGTGTCGAGAGACGATATTTTCGATCCGGGCAGTTGATGGAGGAGGTGCAGTGGGTGGACAACGAAAAACTTGGTTGGCAGCGCAGATATGCAGAGGATGGGTCGCTAGAGCTTGAACGATTTCATGAAAGTAGTGAGGTGGGTCGAGGATGAGTCCGCTTCCGACATATCGTTTCTTGCTTCTGGCAGTGGCCTTCGGTCCGGGGCTGCTTTGGGGTCAGCCTACGCCAGGTGAGGAATTCGAAAACATCAGGGAAGCTCATCCTGAGCATAGCGCAGTGATCACCGACCTTTGGCGCGAAGTAAAAATTCAAAGCGTTGGAGATTCATTGGCCATTATCGTGGAACAATACAAGGAAAGACTCGTCTTGGCTAATCCTCAACGTTATGTCAAGGACCGGGTGTATAGCAGTTCTTTCCGTGAGCTAGAGTCAATTGAAGCCTATACTTTGGCTCCCGGTACGAAGAGGTACAAGAAGTTACCAGTCCGGACTTTCAATAGGACCTTCAACAAGGAAAGCTCCGTATTCTACGACGATTCCGAGGTCATCAGCTACAATTATCCTCAAGTGGATGTCGGCTGCAAAATTGTCACTCGGCATAGCTGGCGGGTCACGGATCCCAGGGTATTGGGTCAGTTCTTTTTTCAAACCTACGAACCCACCGAAAAGGCCCGCTTTTCGATTCAGTTTACCGAGAACGTCGCACTAAAAGTGACAAAGACGGCATGGAAAGAAGATGACCAACTCGAGGTACTCGAACGTTCCTCGGGGAAAGGTCTCAAGGAATATGTTTATTCAGCAAGCAATCTTCCGGCCCTCAAGTATGAGCGTGACAACCCCTCATTTGCGACGCTCAGTCCGTCGGTCTACGCACGCATTGCCGGTTATCGTCTCTCGTCTGGTCAGGAAGTTCACGTGCTCGACAAACTGGAGGATCTTTATGCGTGGTATCGAGGCTTTCTCAATCCCCTGGTCTTTGACCCCTCTCTGCAAGACATTTCGAGAGCGATTGTTCGGGAGACGGACAGCGATCTAGAGAAGGTCCGCAAGATCTTCTACTGGGTGCAACACAACATACAATATGTCGCCTTTGAGCAGGGGATGCGCGGTTTCATTCCCCATGAGCCAAAGTACGTCCTGGGCCAACGCTATGGGGACTGCAAAGACATGACCTCTTTGTTGGTGGGACTCCTGCGCGCAGAAGGTATCACCGCGGACTTTGCCTGGGTGGGAACACGCGACTTACCTTACCGCTACAGTGATCTGCCTAGCCCACTGGTGGACAATCATATGGTTGCATCAGTAGTGATAGAGGAGGACAGACTGTTTCTGGATGCCACGGGCAATTATACCCCGCTGGGCTATCCCACCAGCATGATACAAGGCAAGCAGGCTTTGATTGCGCAAGGTGAGGATTACCTGCTTGCCGATGTCCCGATCGTGGATAAATCGAAAAACCAGATGGTGGATACGGTCAAGGTGCAGATGCAAGACGGCGACTTGGTCGGAGTCGGGAAGTTGACGCTGACAGGTCTGGTAAGGGTCGAGCAGTCTGAGTTCCTGGTGGGTAGGACTGAGCAAGAAGTGAAAGAGCGCCTTACGACGCTATTGAGTAAAGGGGATAAGAAGTTCTTTTTGGAGCACTACACGTTATCATCTGTTGCTGACCTCGATCGCCCCATTAACATTGAATATCAGTTCCGTATCGAAGATTACTATCAGACGGTAGGCGACGAGGTGTATATCAACCTGTGCTTGGACAGCCGTATCGCTGAGGGTTTGATCCAGGATAGGTTGACGCCGAAGGAAAACGACTTCAAGTTTGAACATCACACGGTTGTCGTTTTTGATTTTCCTCCCAATGTTGAGGTGGACTACTTACCTGAAAATCAATCGGTAAGCGGCAAAGATTTTGGATTTGATGTGACCTACAGGGAGCACGGTCGCCGGTTGTACGTCAACAATGATTATTACGTGGACTTCCTGGTCTTGCCTCAGGAACGATTTCAGCCATGGAATGAGGGACTTCGCGATTATACCAGGTCAGTTAGAAATTCCCTGGTGCTAAAACGAATAGTAGAATGATGTCGAAAGCTATCACAATCTATATGGTTCTGTGTGGCCTACTGCTGCAAGGTTTCGGTCAAATCGTGCCCCAGGACGACGCTCTGTCGGTATCCTTCGAGGAGCAAGCGGCACCTTACCCGCTCCACTATCTCTATCGCGGAGTCAGTTACGACTATCTCTATGATGATACAGGTAATCTCCTGTGCGATATTGGTCATCATGTGATCCTGAAGGCCAATAACGAGGCCGCTTTGGGGACTGTCAATAAGATCTACATTCCTACTGGAGATCTGATTGAGGTTCGGGATATTAAATCTCGTACGATCAGTCGCGATGGTAGAGTGGTGGAGTTGGATCAAAGTAACATCAAAGAAATAGCGGATCAGGAGACGCAAGGTGGGTACCGAATCTTTGCGGTAGAAGGGGCAGAAGTAGGAGGAGAGGTAGAATATAGCTATGTGATGAGGACACCAGCTTCCACATTTGTTTGGCAGACCGCCCAATACGACGCTCCGACGAAGACTTTCGATTTTCAACTGACAAGTCCGGAGCATCTCCTTTTTGACTTTCATATCGCCAATTATGAAGGTGAGGAATGGAAGACCGACACACTGGGAGGAGTGACTCGCTACCGACTCTCTTTATCGGACGTGCCGGGATATGTGCAGGAGCCCTTTGCCGCTGGTGAGGCAAACAAAATCAGGATTGAGGGTAAGCTCTCTTACAATACCTACACCGGGGGTAGGCGACTTAACACCTTCTCAGATGCGGGCAAGAAGATCTTTCGGACCGCTCATACTTTGTCCAAAGTGGAGGAGAAAGAGATCGCAGCTTTCATCAAACGTCACCGGCGGGCGCCGTTGACTCCCATGGAACAACTGATCCATTACGAGCACGAAGTCAAAATACGATTGTATGAGGAGGAATATGCGTCTGACAAAGTCGACGATTTGTTGAGCAATCGGTTTGGGCAAGGACGAGCTTTTCTAAAGCTTTTTGTCGCCATTCTCGAGCATTTAGACATTGATTATGAAATAGTGACGACTTGCGAGCGAGACAAGGCCAAATTCAATCCCAACTTCGACAATTGGAAATACCTGGATGATTTTCTGATCTACCTCCCAGCCGAAGAGAAGTTTCTGGCTCCCCATCATTCTGCCTACCGATACGGCAGCATTCCTCCCGAGTTGTCTGCCCAAAAGGGACTATTCGTTAAGAAACAACTCATTACGGACTTCGAATACCCCGTGAGCCGCATTGCCGATATCCCGGCTGCTTCTCACGAAAAGAATACCTCGAGACAAGAGTTCGTTCTGTCTTTCAGTGATGATCTTTCGCACCACGCAATTGATATTAAATTCACCTACACTGGGGACGAAGCGTCCAATTACAAGACTGCGCTCCACTGGACCACAGAGCAG
>JBCCXG010000302.1:0-7378 GCA_039191945.1 Bacteroidota bacterium | reverse complement strand
CTTACTTCCCAGTCCGAAGACTATCGCTTGGGCATTATGAAGCCGCCGGTGGCAGCGGGAAGAGGTTCGGCCAATCTTAAGTTTGGGATCGTCCCCGGGCAGCCCGAATCGTCCATCCTATTGCATCGCATTCAGTCACTGGATCCAGGAGTGATGATGCCTGAACTGGGTCGCCAGCTAGTCCACGAAGAGGGCGTGGCGCTCGTGACGGAATGGATTCGTCAGATGTAGTGTTTCATTGACATGCGACTCTTAGGTAACTTGATTTGGGTCATTTTTGGTGGCTTTTTTGTGGCTTTGGAGTACTTCATTGCCAGTATTGGTCTCTTAATTACGATTGTCGGTATCCCATTTGCATTGCAGACCTTCAAACTGGGGATCTTGGCGCTATGGCCTTTTGGAAAGGAGATCAAGTCCCATGAAAAGGGGGCGGGTTGCCTTTATACCCTGATGAATGTCATTTGGATCTTAATTGGAGGCATTTGGATTTGTTTTACTCATCTATTGTTTGGGATCATTTTCGCCATCACCATTATCGGACTTCCCTTTGCCCAACAGCATTTTAAGTTGGCCACCTTGGCCTTGACACCCTTTGGTAAGCACATAGAGTGACTTTAATCTGGTAGCTGCTCCAGAAGGAACCGTACCTGATTACCTCCCATGATTTTTGCTACTTCTTCTTTGTTGAAACCTGCGCGTAGCAGCCCGTCGGTAAGCAGAATGATTTGCGATGCGTCGAATAGAATGGTGGTCCCTCCGTCAAAATCAGATCCGAGGCTCACATGATCGATACCCGCTACCGACACTGCATGTCGAATGGCTTGGGTAATGGACTCGATCGAAGTACTCCCCACAGCCCCGTCCCAGAATCCGATACCTACGATCCCTCCCTTTTCGGCCAGGGCGCGGAGCTGTTGGTCTGAGAGGTTTCTTGGGCTGTCATAAGTGCCCTTTACGCCAGTGTGAGAGACGATGACCGGCTTCGTGCTGAATTGTATGACTTCGTCGAACGTTGCTGCAGAGGCGTGCGCCAGATCGATGATGATGCCCATGCTATTCATTCTTTGGATTACTTCCTTACCAAAGGTCGTCAGTCCGCCTTTTTCTACTCCAGCGGAAGAGCCTCCAATCTCATTGTCAAAGAAATGCACTAACCCCATGACGCGGAAACCTGCATCGTAGAGTACATCTACATTTTCTAGCTTTCCCTCCAAAGCATGTAGCCCCTCAACGGCAAGCAATCCACCGACTTTGGTGGTGTTGTTTCGCCGAAGCTTGAGGAAGATGTCCAACTCGCCTCTGGTTTTGATGAGCGTCAGTGAAGAGGACTGTTCTGCCGCCCGGTGTAGAATGTCGCTTTGGTGAAGCGCACGTTTGGTGAGATTAAACCAACTGCCTACCGGCCAGCGGTTGGCCATGGCGATATACATGATATTGTCGGTGTTATCATCATTTGACTCATAGTTCTGACCTCTGGGGGTTTTGATCACCGCATCGAAAACTTGCAAGGAGAAGTTGCCCTCTATGAGCCTTGGTATATCCACGTGACCTCGATCCAAGCGATCGAGCGGATCACGTGCCCAAAGCAAGTTGTCTGCATGCCAATCTGCAATGACCAGGTCGCGGTGTAGGTCGCGCGCCTGGGAGGAGACCGTTTGAGGAAGCTCATCGAGTAGCCGTACATTCATCTTTCGATCCACGTAAGTGCCAGCACCCAGGAAGAACGCCAATGCACCGATTACGAGTATAAGGAGCAGGGCACCTTTGAGACGCTTGAGTACGGAGCCAAGTACCTTGATGAATTGGTCTAACATGGCGCCATGTTAAGCATTTGAGAGTAAAAAACATAAGTGGTTGAGATAAATCCGATGGATGTAACGCAATATCTTCAACCACGAAGCGAAATAGTCTATTGCACATTGGCGACCGCCATGCAAACGCGAAGCTTTCATCTGCTCAATGAATAGTCTGCGTCCTAACGTACAGTCAGGATCATGACCGCGGCGTCATTGATGTGACAAGTATTGTCGTCATTATCCTATGGGTCAACTATGCTTGATCGCGTAATTTGGGATCTGTTGGCCTTATTGAAGGTACTCTGCGAAACTCAACTGGTTGCCCCATGGATCCTCGATGTGTAATTCTCGTATTCGATAAGGCTGCTCTATGGGCCCATAAGTGATGTTGACCCCGCGCTCTTCGAAAGACTTTTGTAGAGCTAGTACATCATCATGCATCATGTATGCTCCATTTCGAGATTTTGCCGCCGCTTGTTGGATGTACAAATGCTGTTTGTTCCAGGTCAGCGCCGCGAAGATCTTGGGCTTGTCTTTGTCGCCGTCCAGGTGGTAATGGAAATCGTACTTGAACCCAATAGACTCGTAGAACTTGATGGCATCATCAATAGAGATCACAAGGAAAATGGGGATGATCCTACTGATCATGGACGGATGGTCTTGGCGATTCTTTTGAGAAAGGAAAGGCCGGTGTTGTCTTTGGGCGCATATTCGACGATGCTAAGTCCGACAATATCAAACGTCTCGGATAAGTGTTGTAGTGTGGTGCCCAGTATCTCCGTGGAAGGCCCACCCCGTACTGGCAGCAATTGGTGAGAGAAGCTCTCGGGGTCCAGCACGTCTAAGTCGACGTGGACATATAGCTTTTTTGCCCCCTTGCCCTCGACCACCCCGTGGAGTGCTTGTAATTGATCTGATCTGACCACGGCAATACGCTGCTCGTTGATAAAGCGCTCTTCTTCGGCATCGAGATCTCGAGTTCCGACAAGAATGATTTGCTTGGGTGTCAGATTTGAAAACCGCTCTTGAAGCATGGCCCGGTCACCCTCACCGACCAAGCTCCGAAGCGGCATGCCATGAAAGTGCTTGCTAGGGGACGTTTCTGGCGTATTGAGATCGCCATGCGCATCAAACCACAGTACTGTCAAGTCTCCCCCGTACCGGTGATTTAGCCAGGAAACGGGTGCTATTTCAGAGGAACAAGTCCCGCCAACCATAAAGACGCTATCTGGCCGGATCTCATCGATGGCACGGCGTGTCGCTTGCAGTTGTCTCAGGTTAGCTGTATAACCTTTGATCTGATTGGCAGTCGATAGCTCCTCCGTTTCCGGCACTTCGATAAGGTGAAAGTCGCCGATGTCCAATGCGTCGCGCAGTGCCAACGCTCCATGATAAACATCATTGGATTCAGCATACCCCTGCCATTCGGGGAAGCATAGATTTAGATGGCCCAATACTCTTTCCTAGCTCTGGTTTATATATTTCAAAGTACCGGAATGTTTCCGACTTTGTCAAACCATTATTTGTGATTTTCACCACATAGGGATGGTGATATTCCATCAATTTGCCGCTAGATGGGTCGATTTCAGTTAAAGCTTGGCCTGTATTTCCTCGATGCTCAGCCCCTTGGTCTCTGGCATCATTTTCGATACGAACAGTAGTTGGAAAAACATCATGAAGCAAAAGAAGCTGAAGACGGCGCCTCCTCCATAGTTTGTCGCGAAGAAGGGGAACAGCGCAGAGACTCCTGCGGCCAAAACCCAATGCGTTGTGCTACCGAGGGACTGCCCGAAGGCACGAGATTGGTCCGGGAAAATCTCTGAAATAAATACCCAAATACAAGCACCTTGTCCGACCGCGTGTGATGCGATAAACCCAAAAGTGGAGCCGAGGACGATCACTGGATTGAAGCTCTCGGTGAAGAAGCTATACGCCAAAATGGCGAGCGATACGATGTAGCCGATGGACCCGATATACATTAGGCGCTTCCTGCCGGCTCGGTCGATCAGGTAGAGCCCTAGCATCGTAAAGATCAGATTGATCAAGCCCACTCCAGCAGACGAGAGGAGGGCGATGCTCTTACCCATACCCGTCATTGTAAAGATTCGTGGCGAGTAATAGATCACCGCATTGATCCCAGAGAGTTGATTGAAAAACGCGAAGAGAAAAGCCATCAGTAGGGGTAGCAAAAGCTTCCGATCGGCAAAATCCAGCCGGAAGGAGCTTGATGTTCGTGGTGCATTCTTGACCGACTGGACGATTTCATCGACATTGTCGGAGTCAACCAATGCCAACGTCGCGCGCGCCTGCTCTTCAGATCGCCCCGTCATGATCAGCCATCTGGGGCTCTCCGGAACAGAGAAGAGTAAGAACAAAAAGGCCAGTGCCGGGACGGTTTCCATACCTAGCATCAATCGCCAGTCGCCGCCTAGTGAACCAATAATGTAATTGGCAAAGTAGGCGATGAGGATACCGAAGACAATGTTGAATTGGAACAGCCCGGTCAGCTTTCCCCGGTTGTTTTTTGGGGAGATCTCGGTAATATAGACCGGAGCAACAATGGACGACGCACCCACCCCGATGCCCCCAATAAATCTGAAAAACATGAGGGAATAGACCTCAGGAGCTAATGCAGAGCCCAGGGCGGAAACCAGATAGAGTACCGCGACCCCAAACAAAGTACGCTTCCTCCCTAATCTTTGCGTCGGAATGCCTCCGAGGAGGGCTCCCAGGATCGTACCGTACAGGGCCATAGCCACTGTTTGACCCAATAAGAAATCGGAGAGGCCCCAAAACTGCTGGATTTCCTGCTCGCTACCGGAGATGACCGCAGTATCGTAGCCAAAAAGAAAACCGCCGAGGGCGACGGTAATGGACCAAAAAAATATCTTTCGCTGCTTCAATGTTTGGAGAGGTTCGAGTTTCTAAATCAAAAAGATGCAGGGGAAGATAATGCAATTTGCGAAGATCGACGGGCATTCTTTAACCCTCACTTGGCAGCCGTAGTTAGGGATGGACCGTGGATCCTCTCCAGGATTTCCAAAGCGCTGCGATGGCGATTCCTACCCACACAATGTTGATAAAGGCAGAGGGGTAGGCCTCAAGGTAGACCGTATTCACAATAAGAAGAATGGCTCCGGTAAGATTCAAGAGCTGATACATGACTGATTGTCCGTCGACCCGTTTGGAACTAATTAGGCCATAGGCGATGATGACTTCGAAAGAGCCTATCCAGCCTAGGATGTCAACCAAAAGTCGGGTACTCATCAGCGAGTCACGAGGCTGATAGCCGTTGTTTTTCCCTCGACTGATTCATGTATTTTTCGAGTAAGGAGAGTGATGTCTTCCGTACCTTATTTCTGACCAGGGGAGACCACCCCAGTACAGCGCCACTCAGTCCCAGCGCCATACTTGCCCAAGTCCAGAAGCTGAAGTGGTCATGGTGTTCGATGATTTTTCCGTCTTGGAACCTGAAGACCGCTTTGATATTATTGTGCACCGGGCGCTGTGTCTTGGAAAAAGTATAGTGTGCTTCCCAGTGACAATACCCTCCTGATTCATCGGCCATTACAGAGTCGTAATGGATGGCCAGATCTCCGCCAGACCGTTCGATGAGCATCGGCCACATGGCCCGAACCTGGTCACTATCTAATTGCCCGAATACCGGATCCTGAAATGTCACCTCTTCGTGGTAGCACGACAACATGGTCTCCGCGTCCAGTTCCTGAAAGGCGGAATAGAACTTTTCAATAAGGTTATGGTGCTGTTCCATAGTCCTGGGTTGAAGCTAAATCTTCTCTAAGATAAGCAGCAACCGCGGGAACGCCAGTGCTTGCGGGCTCCTCGTAAAAATAAATATTATCGCCACCTACTCCTTCTGGTTTGTTAGGATCAATGATGTACTTGGGTACCTCACTCGCTACGAAATTGATCAATCCCGCCGCCGGGTATACGAGCATGGATGTGCCGATCACTAAGAAGATGTCTGCGCTCATGGCCTCTTGCATGGCTACTTCCATCATCGGCACCATCTCGCCAAACCATACGATATGTGGTCTCAGTTGACTTCCTTTTTCGCATAAGTCGCCTTCCTTGAGTTCCCATCCGTCCATATTGTAGACCAGTGATGGGTCCAATGTGCTTCGGGATTTGAAGAGTTCGCCGTGAAGGTGAAGGACACGGCTCGAGCCCGCTTGCTCGTGCAGGTTGTCAACATTTTGGGTGACGACAACCACCTCAAAGTCTTTCTCTAGGGCTGCCAGTGCTCGGTGTCCCTCATTGGGCAATGCCTCGCGTGCTTGCTTTCTCCTCTGATTGTAAAACTCCAGCACCAGCGCTCGGTCGGCAGCCCAACCTTGAGGGGATGCCACTTCCATGACATCATGACCCTCCCAGAGGCCACCCGCATCGCGAAATGTCCGCAAGCCGCTTTCGGCGCTGATACCAGCACCAGTCAGTGCCACAATCTTTTTCATGCGATCAATCGGTGAGGGCCTCGGGGTCAGAATCTGAAGTTACGTACGGCCTCACCCCACGGTATCCCAATGATCATGAGTAAGAGGGCGGCGCCAAAGAAAATTGCCTGAAATCGAAATTTCACCGAATTGTCTTCAGACCTTTTTGAGATGCTTCTACCTACTTGAGCAAATACGATGGCGAGGATCATTACGGTCAAGTGTTCTACTGCCCAAAAACGCAATTCACCATCCCGCATGGCGGAACCCATATCTTTCATAGCATACTCGGTCAGGGGGCTTAGAAAGAAATATAAAACCAGTCCAATCAACAATTGTAGATGCATAAAACCCACGAATGAAGCAGACAGCGCATTGTCTAGTTTTTGGTAGGGCTTGCTTCCAAACAAGCCGATCAACGATTTGATAACCAGGACAATCGCGACGATCAATACCACCCAGCGAATCCAGGAGTGCGTGTAGAGAAAAAAAGTGTAGGCCATGTTGTGTAATAACTCTAAAAGCAGCGTGAAGATAGGATAATTCCAGCGGACCATTAGTCGCGAATTGAACCATTGATAGGGGAATAGCTTGCGAAGTTGGGATACAGGACGTCAGTTACCAAGGGTATTTTACGGTCCTTGGCTCCACTAGGTCCTGTCAATGCCTATATTTGCGGCCTTTGAAATCCGAGACAATCTGATATGAACGACTTCATCATCTGCGGCATCCAGCAAATGGGCATAGGGGTGGCCAATATGCCAGAGGCCTGGACCTGGTATCGAAAACACTTCGGCGTCGACGTTAAGGTCTTTGAAGAAGAAGCGACAGCCGAATTTATGCTGCCATATACCGGCGGAAAACCACACGGGCGGCATGCTGCACTCGCTATCAATATGCAAGGAGGCGGAGGTTTTGAAATTTGGCAGTATACGTCTCGCACACCGGTAGCCCCAAAAGAAGAGATCATACTGGGAGATCTGGGTTTGTATGCCGCGAAGATCAAATGCAGAGACGCTGCAGCGGCCTACGCAGCCTTGGAATCCGCAGGTGCGGAAGTGCTCTCTGAACCTGATAAAGACCCACGGGGAGGCATGCATTTTTTCGTCAAAGATCCCTACGGAAATG
>JBCCXG010000301.1:0-7383 GCA_039191945.1 Bacteroidota bacterium | reverse complement strand
CGAAGATCAGGTTGCCATCAACCTGGGAGGGCAATCCCTGCACCGTTCTGACAAGTACCAAGGGCCGGATCGACATATTTTGTCGCAGCGGGATCTTATACTCTGCGCTCGTGATGTAGTGCCGTACATAGTTGAAGTCGAGGGCCTGAAACTGGGCCGCATTCTCAAAGTTCACTTCATTTTGAAAGATCTGATCTGCAGCAAAGCCGATCCGTAGCCCCTTCCATAGGTAGCTGACGCCAACGTTGCCGTCGAACGCGGTTTGTTGGTTGACGTTGTTGAGGAGATTGGGATCTGTGTCATCATCGATCTCTACCCGATCGAAGAATATTCGATTTTGGATGACCATGCCGCTCATCCCGAAAGAGAGTCTATGATCATCGTCGATATTGATGGAATAAGAGGCGGAGAGCGCCCCATTGACTCGACCGATGATATTGGTGACATCGTTGAAGAAAAGAGGCCCAAACCGACGCGCTCGTTTTTCAACTGACCGTCGATCGTGAAAGCCTGCGTTTCCGGAGCTCCTTCAACCCCCACCCACTGCTTACGGTACAAAAAGAAGGCCTTTGCTTCTCCGTCAAAGCCTACTGTCGCTGGATTGTACAAATAGGGGTTGAGAAAGTACTGGCTATACAGTGGGGTCTGCTGTGCATGAGTCCCCAGCACAAACCCGCCGCAAAGAAGGATAAGTAAGGTTAGCTTTTTCATCGGTTTCGAATGATGGTGACAGATCCCTTGTACTCCACTGGAGCATTCGAGAAGGTGATTAAGTAGAAATAGGTGCCATCGGGTAGGATGTCGTTCCCAAAAGTGCCATTCCAGTCATTTTGATAGTCCGTTTCTTGAAAGACGACGGTGCCGTATCGGTCAAAAATGCGCACGTTGGCATTGCCGAAGGTCTCTACATTTTGGATGATCCAAGTATCATTTTGCCCGTTGCCATCAGGGGTGAAGACGTTATTGGCCACCAGAACAAAGTCTTCCTTGACGTTGACCGTAACTGTATCTTGGCCTTGGCAACCCAATTCATCAATAACCCTCACGGTATAGGTCGTGGTTTCGGTGGGAGTGGCCCGGGGCGATTGAATGCTGCTATTGTCCAAACCATCGACAGGCTCCCATGCATAACTCATCCCCAGACTGGCCTCCAGCTGGGCACTGAAGCCTTGACTTACCGTGACATCTGCTCCGGCTTCAATCTTTGGCGAATCGTACACGATCACATCCTTCAAAATAACATCGCTGCAGCCTGTACTTGATGTAGCACGTAAGGTGATGGTGTAGGCACCCGGCAATTCATAGACATGGATAGGCGATGCTTCTTCGGACGTGTTGCCATCTCCGAAGTCCCATTCGAATGAAAGATCCCCCGTAGTGATCATCGAGGTATTCTCGGGTTGGATAGGAAAACCGGTGCAGACGTTATCAATTTCAAAGTCAGCAATGGGGAACTCATGGACAATGGCGGTGCCGGAGACCGCGTCTTGACAACCCTGGTCGGAAGTGACCACAAGACTCACTTTGTACGTCCCCGGATTCAAATATTGCTTTTCGGGATTCATAACGATCGAGTTCGTTCCATCTCCAAAGTCCCAAAGTCCTGAGGTGATAGCGCCGCTCGAGAGCTTGCTTTCTTGTGTGAAAACACTGGGTTCACCATCGCAGACGCTGGGCACGGTAAACGCTGCCTCGGGTCGAGGGTAGATCGTGATGGCTTTGGATAGGTCGGATGTACACGCCAGCGATGAGGTAGCCGTAAGGGTAACTTCATAAGTACCCGCAGCACCGTAGCGGTGCTTTGGATCTTTAGCAATGCTAATGGTGCCGTCGCCGAACTCCCAGGCGTAGGTCATCGCTCCTGATGTAATCGCGGATAGATTGGAGAAGGGTACCGTGACCGTGTCGCATTGATGATCGAAATCGAAGTTGACGATGGGCAATGGCCGGATGCCGACCTCATCGGAAAAAACACTTGTGCAGTTGTCCTCAGTCGTAGCTTTCAGTGTGACGGAATACGTGCCCGATGATTCGTACTGGTGGCTCGGATCTTTGTCCGTGCTGGTCGTACCATCATCAAGGTCCCAATCATAACTCACTACCGTACTTGTGAAGCGGGTAGAGGTCGTGTTATTCAGTGCAACTAAGGTGTCGACACAAACATCATCGACGGTAAATGCGGCATCGGGCTGATCGTAGACCGTAATGGTACGGTGGGTGGTGGTCAGACAGCCATGGTTGGATGTCGAGGTCAGCCCCACGGGGTAGGAGCCGGGTGCCTCATAGATGTGGTCCGGATTGTCGATGGTAGCTGTAGCGCCATCGCCATAGGTCCACGAATAACTCAAAGTACCTGAGGGAATCTGCGATGTGTTGGTAAACGACGTCTCCAATCCCTGGCAGACATCAGTCGCCGTAAAGCCGGTTTCCGGCAAGGGGAAGATGGTGATTTCACGAGCCGTACTGTCCACGCAGCCGTTGGTATTGCGGGCGACCAAGGACACCGTGTAGGTACTATCTTGGGCGTAGGTGTGCGAGGGTTCGGTGAGCGTCGAGGTATGGCCGTCTCCAAAATACCACAAGTAGCTATCGGCATTGTGGCTAGTATTGGTAAAGGTAGCTTGAGAGCCGTCGCAAACATTGGAGAAGGTGAACGCGGCCTGGGGTTGCGTGAGTACTTCTACCGTTTTCGAAGTCTGTGTCACACAGCCCTCTTGAGAGGTAACCCGCAAATTGACGTGATACGTATTCGCCTCTGCGTAAAGGTGATCGGGATGTTGCTGGGCACTGCTGTTCCCGTCCCCGAAGGTCCACTGATAGGATACATTGCCGTAGTCAATCGTCGTCGCATCCACAAAGGGGATGGCCGTACCCTCGCATTGATTCTGGAAATTGAAGTCCACGACAGCCTCGGGGTGAATGACTAGGGTGGAGGAAGCATTGGCGGTACATCCCGAGACATCTCCGGTGGCCGTAAGCTTGACCGTGTAGGTCCCTGGATCCGAGTAATTGTGCGTAGGTTCGGTCGCAGTTGACGAGTTGCCATCACCAAATTCCCACGAATAGCTCAGTAGATCTCCGGTGATGGAAGAAAGATTGTCAAACAACTGGCCAGTGCTTTCACATGAGTTGGTCACGCTGGCGTCCACTTGGAAATTGACCACTGGCAGTGGGTCCACAGTGACCAGTTTCGAAGTGACCGCAAAGTCATTGTCTTCGTTGTATACCGTGAGTGTGACTGTGTAATTACCTGCCTGGCTGTAGACATGATTAGGTGCAAACACGTTGGAACTGTTGCCATCCCCAAAATCCCAAATCGTGAGGACGATGCCTCCGGATAGGGAGGAGGAGTTGTTTTGGAATTGGATCGTACTGCCCTGGCATTGTGTGCCATCCAAGAAGAGGAAGTCAAACGCTGCATCGGGATCCTGCGCCTGGGCCTGCCATAGGGCACAAACAAGCGAGAGGAAAAGTCCGATTTTCTTATGGTTTACTCTAGTCATTATAGGTTGTCGTTTCGTTGGCGCTTTTTTTGGGAGCTAAATCGTCAAAAGTCGATCGGGCCCCCTTACGCACTATCTCTTAATGAATTTTAGGTTTCGTGCGCTTTTTCCATATTGAATATTGAAGAAATACATGCCTTGTCGTAAGCCGGCCAGATCAAAGCTGACCGTCTCTTGAGTGAAATCTTCCGCTTCGTACCGAGCGACTTCATAACCTCTGATATCACGAATAGAAATGCTGATGGCAATCGGCCTACTAAATTCCAACTCAAGGGCGATCTGATCCACCGCCGGGTTAGGGTACGACTTCGCAACTACTACTTCTACAAAACCAAAAGCAGAATCATCACCATCAAATCGGTTCGAGGCATCTTGCACTACGATTTCTTTGGTCAGTGAGTGACTACATGTGCCATTGCTGATCGTGAGTGTGACCGCGTAGGTACCTGGGGTCGTGTATTGATATTGCGCATCGCTCGCCGTACTGGTGGCGCCGTCACCAAAGTCCCAGAAGTACGTCAAGTTGTCATTGGCCCCGGTCAAGGCAATGAAATGGACGACGTCCCCCTGTATGACGTTACTCGGAATGAGGAAGCTAGCTTCCACCCTTTGATTACTGACGAACAGCTCTACCGAATCCTGAGCAAGGCACCCGAAACCATCTCTGACCGTAAGGACATAGACCCCGGTCGTATCGGGAGAGAAAAAGCTGTCGTTACCCGATTGGCCGTTGGGACCTGACCACGCATAGGTATAGTCACCGACCAAGCCTGACGAAATCTCGGTGAGCCCCTCTCCACAAAAAGGCACCAGGGGCGCCAGATCCAGAGGGATCGCTTCTCGAATGATGACTTCAGCCGAATCCAGAATGGAACAGCCGGCATCGGAAGTCACTCGTACTTGATAAATGCCGGAGGCCGACGCTGCCAAGTTTCTTGCCGTACTGCCGGTATTCCAATTCAGGTCGTAAGTCGCATTTTCATCCCCAACATCCAATGTCACGACCTCCCCAAAGCATGCTTCGAACGTCGATCCTCGCAAAGCAGGGCTAGGAGAGGGAAAGACCGTAACATCCGTCGTGAGGGTCTCCTCACATCCTTGCGCTGTAGTGGCGGTTACTGAGTATTCACCTGTTGTCGAGACGCTTAGTGTGGGCCCCGTCGTACCATCTAACCACGTGTAGGAATAGGTCTCCGATCCGGCGATCAGGTCAATCGAATCGCAGGCTTCATAGGCGTCGAGTAGGGACAGCACAGGCTTGGGGTTGAAGGTAGTCTGCCGACTGTCTTCATAGGTGCAACCATATTCGGAAGTCACCACCAGGCTGTAAATCGCTGATGTATCTACCTCAATGGAAGGCGTGCGCTCGCCGGTCGACCAGGCGTAGGTACCAGGTACATCAACCGATAAGGTGATGGACTCTCCTTCACAAACTACGGTATCTGATCCCAGTTCGAAAACCGGTATCTCCCTGATGGTAACATGAACGGTATCGCTGTTTACACACAGGTTTTCTGCTACCGTCTGTACCCAATACTCGCCCGTCCTCGTCACGTCAATGGAAGGTGTCTCCGCGCCGGTAGACCATTGGTACGTGGATGCTTCCCTACCTGCCGATAGTGAGGTCCGGTCGCATGCCTCGAAATCGTCCCCGAGTATGGGCTTTGGATTACTGAGGAATTCCACCAAGACATTATCGCTGGATTGATTGCCATTGGCTCCAGTGACGGTGACGGTATATTCGCCAGATTCGGTTACCGTCAAGGTAGGGTTGGTACTGCCATTGGACCACCGGTAGGTACTACCCGGATTGCCTGCATGGAAGGTTACTGAGGGTTCGCAAGAGAAGACGTCAGGACCCAAATTGACGGTTGGAAACAACCGGGAATCGCAAGAGGGATCTCCGGAACCCTCCGCTACCCGGTTGATCATCACCTCACCCCGGGTAATGGCCGATTCACCCAGTAGTTCATAAGTAGCCTCCACTGTATATACGCCCGTAGCGTTGACGAATAGTTGAACGGAATTCTCTCCGTCGATAGGGATACCATCTTTGTACCATGCGTAGGAGGAGGGGCTAATTGAATTGGCCACTGTTGGGGAGGCCACTAAGACCTCATCAACGCAAATGGTCCGATCCGCTCCAAGATCGATGGCTCCCAAAATGAATACGGGTATGGAGAAAGTGGAATCGCAAAGGGCGGGATTTGGAGTTTGAACGCTTAGCTGATAAGTCCCCGAAGCAGTGACTGTTAATGCTTCATTATTGGACAACGGATTCCCTAGGACATCGGTCCATTGATAGTCGCTGCCCGCGGGAAGGAAGGATTGGACGTCATTGTTGGGATTCAATAGGGTGTCCCCGGCGCTTAGAATAACCGGTCCAAAATCGAAAGTCGGCCTGCGATTGACAGTGAGTCTTTTGGTTTCGGTATCCGAACATGCGGTGGTGGATGCATGGGTAGTGACCGTGAGGGAGACATCGAAGAATGCCTGCCCAGAAGCGTCAAAGGAGCTGGGCGAGAAGGTACGCAGAGGATCTGATAAATGGCTGTTCGTCCCGTCGTTAAATGCCCATGAAAAGGTCCGGTCCATTGCAGCCCCCTGCACAAAGGAGGAATTGAAGAATTGTGTGGGTTCCCCTTCACAAGGATCGGCAAAGCTGAAGTTTGCCGCCGGTAGAGCGTTGACTTGCACGAAAATGGGGCTGATGGAATTGGTGCATCCCTGGTCTGAAGTCCGCTGAAGCCGAGCTCTGTAGGTGCCCCCAGCCGAGTAGGTATGGGTGGGACTGATGTCCGTACTCGTAACCCCATCGCCAAAATCCCAGTCGTAATTGACGGTTCCAGTGGGGATGGTGGTCTGATTGACGAAAGTAGTGCTCTCGCCTACGCAAATGGAGTCTGGCGATGCGTAGACATCTTGAAAAAGTGCGCCATCCGGTGCCGGATGTACGGTGATGTGATAAGTCGTGGTGTCACTGACGCAGCCTTTGGTGGAGGTC
The DNA here is from genome assembly GCA_039191945.1 of Bacteroidota bacterium. Lineage (GTDB taxonomy): Bacteria > Bacteroidota > Bacteroidia > Cytophagales > Cyclobacteriaceae > JAWPMT01. The sequence goes on along the minus strand of JBCCXG010000301.1, from coordinate 876 downwards.
GCGACTAATTGAATGTCATAGTCTCCTTCCTTCAGGTATTCATGGCGCGGGCTTGTATCGGTGGATGTGGAGTCATCGCCAAAAAGCCAGGAGTACGAAGCCAGGTTGCTGGGGTCAAAAAGCCCTTGCCGAATGCTGCTGGTGTTTTCATACTGCAAATAGATACCTTCACAAGCGGATCCAGGGACTATCGTGTTATCGCCTTCGAACAAAACGTCGTAGGATGCGTCAGGTAAAGGATGGACAATGAGCGGTATCGATGTCACCGAGGAGCAACTGAAACTGGGGCCGCTGTCTCTTACCTCCACCGTGGTGGTGAATTGATTGCTGGTCCGGAAGGTGAAGGGATGCGTCACTGTACTGGTATCGGACAGCGCATTGTCCGTGTAGGTGGTGCCATCATCATAGTCCCAATCATAGATCAAGCTGAATGAAAGGTCCGTGTCATTGTCGGGTGGGTTAAGATTGCCTGGTGAAGGTCGTCCAGGAGTATTATCTCGGTATTCGGCCCCAGTGGCGAAGGTGACGATATCCCTTTCACATTCTTCTGATATTAATGCCCCCTCAAAGTCCCGAATGGTCAGGCCAGTAAAGGCCGGAGGGTCCAATATGGCTAAGGTGTCGATGTCCTCGTCCACGTCGAAACTGGTACATTGATATTCACTCGTGACGGTGACCGTCGGGAAGTAAAGGTCTTCGAAGGGATAACTGTGGGTAGTGGTAGCGACATGATCGAAAGAGGATTCGGTGGGATCGTCATTCATCAAATCGAAGTCCCATTGGTACCTAACAATGGACGAGCCGTCGGCAGCCGAGGAGGCGCTGGCGTCAAAACTCAAGACATGGTCACGACAGATTCGGTTGCCACCTACGTTG
>JBCCXG010000300.1:0-7384 GCA_039191945.1 Bacteroidota bacterium | reverse complement strand
TTGTCAGGTGCCTCTACGCCAAGTTGCCCAAGAGTAGTCCTGCCATTGCCAACTTTCGGCGAAATATTAGAAACTACCCCAATGCTAACCTGGAAGATATCAAAGACTACACTTATCAATATGCGATCAATGCTTTCACAGATGAGGAGATCTGGATCAATTTTGATGAGGTCATCAGCGCTACACCGTTAAAAGAAGTTAAGAACCAGACGGAGTTTTTGGAATCAAGTACCTTTAGCGAAACATCTGAAGAGGACTTCCTGTATTTTCTCAAAATCCTCGAATATAAGATATCTGATGACCTTTCGCCGTTGGAATTTATCAGGGAAGACATTGAGAACATCATTATCAACAAGCGTAAGATTGCACTAAAGAAGGAGCTAGAAGAAGCGATTTATGATGAAGCATTGGAGAATCAATCCTTTGAAATCTATAGCCGTTAGTTTACTGTTTGCTTTTTGTATCGATCACTGTTGGTCCCAAGATCCGGAAGATCTGGTGATCGACGAGATCATAGCCAAGGTAGACAATTACATCATTCTCAAGTCTGACCTGGAGAAGGCGTACCTCGACTATCTCTCACGGGGAGAGTTCAATACGAACCAGGCAAGATGCAGGATACTCGAAAGCCTCGTCGTCAACAAAATGATGGTGGCTAAGGCGGAGATAGACTCCGTATTGGTCGAAGACGTGGAGGTGCAGAACAATCTCACGCGACGGATGGATTATATGCTGCAGCAAGTGGGAGGCGCCGAAAACATAGAGCAGTTCTACGGCAAGTCGTTAGAGCAGATCGAGGCGGAGTTATTTGAGAGTGTCAAAGAGCAACTGGTCATCCAAAAGATGCAAGGCGAAATCACCTCGGCCCTAGCCGTATCACCAGCAGAGGTGCGCAAGTTTTTTCGCAACATCCCTAGGGACTCACTTCCCTACTTTTCTACGGAAGTGACCGTAGGGCAGATCGTGATCAAGCCAGAGCCTGGTCAGGTCCAGGTCGATAAAGTGAGAAATACAATGGTCCAGATCCGGGAGGAAATACTCGCTGGAAAGTCCTTTGGCGAGTTGGCACGGTTGTACTCCGAAGACCCTGGGTCAGCCGCCAACGGTGGACAGCTTCCTTTCTACAAGAGGGGTGAAGTAGCCCCCGAATTCGAGGCCACAGCCCTGACCTTAAAGCCAGGCGAGATCTCAAAGCCCGTCAAGTCCCAATTTGGATTTCACGTCATTGAGTTGCAAGAAAAGCGGGGAAATACCTTCCGAACGCGCCATATTTTGATGAGCCCGAAGGCCGCACCGGAAGACTACGATTTATCTGAGGCCTACTTGGATAGCTTGCGGGAAGCGATCGTAGCTGATAGTATTACTTTCGATGCAGCGGCAAAAGAATACTCCGATGATCAACTCACAGCTTCGAGTGGAGGCTTCTTCCTGGCAGATGACGGAGCCACAAGGGTGTCGGTCGAATCACTCGACCCAAATATCTTTTTCACCATTGATACGATGCAGGTTGGAAGTATCTCAAAACCTATTAAATTTCAGGAGCGAGACGGGAGCTTTGCTTTCCGCATCCTGTACTATCAAAGTAAGATGCCTCCGCACCAAGCCAATCTGAAAGACGACTACCAAAAAATTGCCGCCGCAGCCTTGAATGAAAAGAAAGCAAGCAAGCTGGCCCGTTGGTTTGACGAGGCCCGAGAGGATGTTTTCATCGAGGTGGATGGCACTTATGATTATTGTAATCTTGTGAAATAATAAGACAATTGTATGCCGAATGATGTAGCGTCCGCTGATAAGCTTTTTGAAGCTTTCAAAAGTTTAAAAGCAGAGATTGGCAAAGTAATAATTGGTCAGGAGCAGGTAGTCCAATCCCTTCTGACTTCCATCTTTTGTAATGGTCATGCCTTGCTAGTGGGAGTACCAGGGCTGGCAAAGACCCTTCTCGTGCATACCATAGCCGATTCACTATCGCTTGATTTCAATCGCATCCAATTCACACCAGACTTGATGCCTTCGGACATCCTTGGGGCAGAAACGCTCGACAAAGAACGCAATTTCAAGTTCATCAAGGGTCCGGTTTTTGCCAACATCATATTGGCCGATGAAATCAACCGAACACCCCCTAAGACCCAATCTGCGCTCTTGGAAGCGATGCAAGAAAAGTCAGTTACAGTGGCGGGTGAGCATTACAAATTGGATCAGCCCTTCTTTGTCCTCGCTACCCAAAACCCCATCGAGCAAGAGGGTACCTATCCGTTGCCAGAAGCACAATTGGACAGGTTCATGATGATGATCAAGCTAGACTATCCTGACTTCGACTCGGAACTCGAAATCGTCAAAGCGACGACCAGTGAGGTCACGGAAGTAGTAAAGCCTGTCATATCAAAAGCGGATATCATCGAGTTCCACCAACTCATACGCAAAGTACCTGTGACTGACAATGTGTTTGACTACGCTGTCAGGTTGACTCATAAGACTCGACCTACCTCGGACCTAGCCCCAGCGCAAACCAAAGACTATCTGGAATGGGGAGCGGGGCCAAGAGCAAGTCAATTTCTCATCTTGGGCGCCAAATGCCATGCCATTCTATCAGGTAAGTATTCTCCAGACATTGAAGACGTACAAGCGGTTGCCACGGAAGTCTTGCGCCATCGTATTGTCCGAAACTTCAAAGCGGAAGCAGAAGGTATCACCGAGGAGCAACTTATCAAAGAGCTCTATTAGTGAAACTGACGCAAAAACCGTAGGTCATTTTCAGAAAACAACCTGAGATCATCGATCTGGTATCTCAACATCGTGATCCGTTCGATGCCCATGCCAAATGCAAACCCGCTGAATTTAGTGCTGTCTACACCGCAGTTTTCGAGGACGTTAGGATCAACCATGCCAGAGCCTCCGATCTCAACCCAGCCTGTCTGTTTGCATATCTTGCAGCCCTTGCCCCCACAGATGAAGCAGCTAATATCGATCTCTGCGCTCGGCTCTGTGAAAGGGAAGAAGGAAGGACGGAATCGGATCTTCGTGTTCTTGCCAAACATCTCTCTTGCAAAGTGATAGAGTGTCTTTTTTAGGTCCTTGAAGCTGACGTTGTAGTCCACATAGAGACCTTCGACCTGATGAAAGAAGCAGTGAGCCCTCGCCGAAATTGCTTCATTGCGATAGACCCTGCCAGGCATGATCGAACGCACAGGTGGCTTCTGTTTCTCCAGGAGTCTCACTTGTACATTGGATGTGTGCGTTCGCAATAACCAATCAGGATCTCTCCGCACAAAATACGTATCCTGCATCTCGCGGGCCGGATGATTTTCGGGAAAGTTCAGCGCCGTAAAGTTGTGCCAATCGTCCTCTATCTCAGCGCCCTCACTCACATTGAATCCCTGTCTTTCAAAGATCTGAATGATCCTATTCTTGGTAAGGCTAAGCGGATGAAGTCCCCCACTTTGGTAGGGAAGTGAAGGTAGTGTTGCATCGAGGGAATGAGTCTGATCTGAATGACCATTTTGCTTCAGGTCATCAATAAGCTCCTGGAACTTCCCTTGAGCCACGCCTTTGAGGTCGTTGAGTGCAGTGCCGAAAGCCTTCTTTTGCTCAGCGGGAATATTTCGGAACTCTTCAAAAAGCTTCGCAACCTCCCCCTTTTTGCTGATGAACAGCAGGCGAAATGACTCCAGCTCCTCTTCAGATTCAGCAATAAAGTTCTTGATTCTCTCTTTTGTGCTCTCGACTTTGTCAAACATCCCGCAAAATTAATGAGAGAATGCTCTAAAAAAGAGGTCCTAGGCGGACTTTGACATGATAAAGCCCTCTTCAACCGATCGATTGTCCCACTGTTGCTTGATCTTCCGCGCAAGCGTCATATCCAAGATCACATTGCAAAGTAAGGTGATGAGCATCTGGCCCAATACCACCCAATTCGTCCCCAGTGACTGACTGGCAAAGGTCAGTAGCACCATGGCCACCGTGTAGCCTATCAGGATCATGGATGCCTGACCATGATCAAAACCTAGTTTCAACAACAAGTGATGTATGTGGTTCTTGTCTGGGGCGAAGGGTGACTTACCCGAGAAAATCCGAATGACGAACACCCGCAGGGTGTCGAAGATCGGAACAATGAGCAGCGCAATAGCGATGGCTACGTAAGAAGTAATGCCACCGACCGCATCTGGAGCCAAGCCGGAGTTGATGAATCTGATCATGAGACCGGCCAGCGTAAAACCAATGACCAGCGAGCCCGTATCGCCCATAAAGATCTTGGAGGGATACCAGTTGAAATACATAAAGGCCATAAGCGCACTTGCCAAAGAGATCGACATAAGGGCAAATGACACCTGATCATCTCTAAAAAACCAGAATCCTATGGTCAGTAAGGCAATGATCGCTACTCCAGCAGCCAGACCATCTATCCCATCGATGAGATTGTAGGAATTCGTGAGTGCCACGATGACGAAAATGGAGAACAGCTTGCTCACCAAGGGGTCAAGCTCTCCGATACCAAGAAATCCGTGAAAACTAACGAGCCGAAGGTCAGCAAAATGGACGACCAGTAGCGCCGCCAGGATCTGAATGATGAGTTTTTGACCCGCATAGAGTGATGACAAGTCGTCTCTGATCCCCAAGATGAAAGTAATGATGATCCCTGCGAAAAAGAACTTCATCAGGGAGATCTCAGCAAAGGGCAGTATGATCAACATGGACAGTAACCAAGCAGACACGATAGGTATACCGCCTAGAGAAGGAGTACTGACCTTGTGAATCTTTCTCCGATCCGGAATGTCTAAAAGATCAATACTGTTGAAAATATTGATAACTACCGGTAGGAGCAGGAAGGCAATAAAAAATGAAATACTGGCGGTTATGAGAAAATCCATGAATCCTTAACGGTTTGGATCGCTAAAATTATGAATAAAGCTAGATTAAATGTTGATTTATCGATAAAAAGCTAATTCCAAGCGTCGAATGAAAATCCTATCGCATACACCTATTTCTAATAAGCATTCTCACTGCCGCGCATTAACGAGACAATAGTTAAAAAAATAATCTTCATATCCAAGATAAGGGACCAGTTCTTTACATAAAACCGATCCAGTTTTACGCGACCATTCATAGCAGCAAAGTCTGTTTCACCTCTAAACCCCTTGGCTTGGGCTAGCCCCGTGATCCCAGGCTTCACTGCGTGCCGCTGCCAAAACTTCTCGATGGTAGGTTGATATTGTTCATTCAACTTGATAGGGTGCGGTCGAGGGCCAACGATGGACATGTCCCCCAACAGGACATTGAGAAACTGCGGCAGCTCATCTATACTTGTTTGTCTTAGAAAGCTTCCGATCCGTGTGATTCGGTCGTCCGCCTTGCTTGCTTGTCTATGATCAGCCTCCGCATTGATGACCATTGTACGAAATTTCAGGCAGGTAAAGAGCCTATTCTCTTTACCGTGGCGCTTTTGCTTAAAAAACACCGGACCTCTGCTCTCCAGCTTGATCAAAAGCGCCAAAATGGGCATAAGCCAGCTCAGCACAAAGGTGATCACGGCCAATGAAAAGAGAATATCAAAAGCCCTCTTCGTAAACTGGTTGACGGAATTGTCCAACGGTATCTCGTTGACGTTGAGTACCGGGATCGCGCCATAGTTTTGAATGGTAAGGTTGCGCAACTCCAAATCACTGAATTGTGAGAGAATCTTGACCTTGATCAGATTGCTGTCCGCAAAGTTGATCAGCTGCTGAAGGCGATTTTTTGCCAGGCTATTGATGTTACAGAAGAGGATATCCACATTGTTTTCCGCCACGTAGCCTTCCAAATCTGCAATCTTTCCCCGGTAGTGCCTCGCTCCAGAGTCGTTGTCATCAAAGACCGCTACCAATTTGTATCCCATCCCGGGATTGGACCCCATGAACTGGATCATTTGGTCGGCCATGCGTTCATACCCAACCATCACTACGTGCCTCACATTGAAGCCGCGCCTTCTGTAATACCGAATCAGGTAGTACCAAGCTATTCGCCACCCGATCGTCGACGCACAAAAGAAGAGGTAGGTAAAGAATACCTGCTGTCTCGAAAAATAGAAGGGTTTGGAGACAAACCAAATCGCAAGTACCACACCGACATTGAGGATCAGGGCGGTCAACACCCTATTGATCTGCTCCCCAAGCGTCAGGTCTCGGCTCAAGTCATACAATCTTCCAGAAAAGAAGATGAGGAGCCATAGGAAGTTCAATACCAGTTGGAGGCCCAGATAGTTTTCATCATTGTAGAGGTGTCTGCCAAATTTGATGTAGCAACCCAAAGTGAAACTCACGTTGAGGCATACCAAATCAAATGCCAGGAAGAATAGCGGAAAATATCTAGAATACCTGCGGTGTCTCATTGCTCAGAAATTACCAAAGCCCCTACAACTATTTTGTTGAGTTTGGTTTCTTTGTATCAAGGACGCGTAATATTACGAAATGGTTGGCATTATAGCAGGGGAGAGTTTTAGAATTGATTCACGGCACGTAATTATTGTTATTCTGGTAAGCGTCCTCGTTTCTAGCTGCCAACAGCTAGTCCAAGAGGAAGTGATAGTTTTGGAAGGAAATCTCGAGGAAGGGCTTCCACCGGAAATCTCGGCGCCTTCGCATATTTTTGAAGGTAGTACAATGATTGGACCTTTTAACAATGATGGATTTGAAATCCCCCTCACCAGGTTACCAGATCACAATTACCTTTTGATCTCCTTCGAGCTGATTATCCACGATGCCTGGGAAGGAAATAAGCAGACTATCGATGGCCCCGATTTTTGGACCATGACCCTGGAGACAGATCCCGAGAATCCTTCAGCTCATGATTACAGGTTCCAAACGACCTTTTCTACGAGTCCATGCGTTGCCAGTCATTGTGTTGAACAATCCTATCCAAATGCTTATCCATTTTCTCACCCGCCCAACGCTGAGAGTTCCCGTTTTTCTCCAGGAAGATGCTTTGGATTGGGCAACCCTATAGCGACCACTCGCTACAATATCGAGAAGGTGATCAGCCACCGTGATGATGATGCCACCTTCAGTTTCTTTGACAACTTGGTCCAAGAAAACGTCGAGGACAATTTCTGTGATGAAACGTGGTCCATGGATAATATTACAATCAAAGCCCTTCTGGTGAATTAGTTTTCATCTTTTTGCTATGCTACAGAACAGACTTTGCGTTTTCGCCATATCTATTTTTCTGACCCTATGGTCTTTACCTGTATGGTCACAGTCTTTGACACTAGACTTAAGCAGTATTGTTGAAGAAAGACGCAGGGCACAGCTTCTCGGTGACCTTGAAGCTCCTACTTCTTTCACTGCGCTACCGATGGATCTAAAGGCCTTTGAAAAGGTCTAAGCTGACAGTGCTAAACCATTGAACATATCGA
>JBCCXG010000299.1:0-7426 GCA_039191945.1 Bacteroidota bacterium | reverse complement strand
CGGCACTCAGGATCCGATCATTTCAACCTGGATCATGCAATAGGGATCGTGATGAAAGCATAAATCTCTTTGAAATAGACACTTAACATGAATTTGTTGAATCACCATAGCGGTGCTATGCTTTCTCAACATAAGTGCCTCTTTCTTTGAGCTTTATGCGCGGCCGGCAAGGCCTTCATCACGATCCCTATTGCATGATCCAGGTTGAAATGATCGGATACTGAGTGCCGCGGTCCAGATGCTGTAATTTTCTAAGGAGTAGCCACAACCTGGCAGGTCCTAGCTTTCATTGATCGCCTGCAAGATGACCTCACAAGCCTGCTCAATCTGTGCTTCGGTAATGATGAGCGGCGGTGCGATGCGCATCGACCGGTCGTTGAAGAGGAACCAGTCCGTAATCACCCCTAGCTCGATGGCTCTGTCGATGATGGGCTTCACCACCTCGAAAGATTCGAATTCCACCGCCATCAGTAGTCCTTTGCTCCGGATCGCTTTGATCTTCGGGTGCTCTAGTTGCTCCCGAAAGAGTCTTTCCTTTGCCTCAACCGAATCCAGTAGGTTTTCTTCTTGAATGACCTGCAGCGTGGCGAGTGAAGCGGCACTGCTCACGGGATGTCCCCCAAAAGTGCTGATGTGCCCCAAAATGGGATCGTTTTTGAGGACACTCATGATGGCCTGAGAACTGACGAAACATCCGATCGGCATCCCGCCGCCCATTCCTTTGGCGCTGGTCAAAATGTCGGGCTGTACTTGGAAGTGCTCAAATGCCCAGAGTTTTCCCGTCCTCCCAAATCCGCATTGGATCTCATCGAAAATCACCAGAGTGCCGGTCTGATTACAGCGCTCCCGAAGTTCCTGGAAGTACGGCGTGCAAGCGTAGACAACACCAGCTTCTCCCTGGACTGTTTCAATAAGTACTGCGGCCACTTGGTGATCAATCCGCTCCAGATCGGAATAGGATCCATAGTGAATCCGCTCAAAGCCCGGGACCAAGGGTCGGAAGTTCTGCTTGAAGCCCTCGTCGCCACTGGCCGAGAGTGCCCCATGGGACGATCCGTGATAGGCATTGACGCAACTGAAGATTTTAGGTTTACCAGTGTAGCGCTTGGCTAACTTAATGGCGCCCTCCACAGCCTCGCTGCCGGAGTTGAGCAGGTAGACATTATCTAAGGGATCCGGTAGCGTCTTCGCAAGGGCTTCGGCTAGCTTGACCTGCGGTGACTGCACGTACTCGCCATACACCATCAAGTGCATGTAGTGATCTAGCTGGTGCTTGATGGCCGCCACTACTTTGGGGTGACGATGGCCCACGTTCGATACGCCGATGCCAGAGATCAGATCGATGTACTGCCGCTCTTTTCCAAATAGAAAGACTCCTTCCGCCCTTTCGATCTCCAAAGCCAACGGAAAATCGGAGGTTTGCGCAAGGTGTCTTTGAAAGAGTTGTCGGTTGGTAAGAATGTTGGTCTACTTTATCCCTTACGGCTAATCGCCTTCTTGGCCGCTGCTACGATACTGCCGGTGCTCAAGCCATACTTGTCAAGAAGCTCTTCTGGCTTACCACTTTCCCCAAAGGAATCATCCACAGCGACCATTTCCAATGGATAAGGTTGGTTCGTAGACAGCACTCGAGCCACGCTTTCACCGAGCCCACCGTGGTACTGATGCTCCTCTGCCGTGACTGCGCAATGGGTCTTGTCAAGCGAAGCTAAGATGGCTTCCGTATCCAATGGTTTGATGGTATGGATGTTGATGACCTCCGCACCGATGCCTTCCTCTGCAAGCTGGGCCTCCGCCTCAATGGCTTTCCAAACCATATGACCCGTCGCGAAGATCGTAACGTCGCTGCCCTCGATCATGTGATCAGCTTTCCCAATGGTAAAAGGCCGGTCTGGTGAGATAAAAATTGGCCACTTAGGGCGGCCAAACCTTAAATAGACAGGCCCGTGATGTTCCGCCACTGCGTGCGTTGCTTGCCGTGTTTGCTCATAGTCGCAGGGTACGACTACGGTGAAGTTGGGCAACATCTTTGTCATCCCGATGTCTTCCAGGATCTGGTGCGTTGCGCCGTCTTCCCCGAGTGTCAATCCGGCATGAGAGGCACAGACCTTCACATTTTTATCCGAGTAGGCGATCGATTGGCGCAGTTGATCATAGACGCGACCGGTAGAGAAATTAGCGAAAGTCCCCGTGAAAGGGATCTTACCAACTGTGGCCATACCTGCTGCTACACCCATCATATTGGCTTCGGCGATACCGATTTGAGTGAACCTCTCCGGAAACTCATTGATGAAGGCCTGCATCTTGAGGGAACCTATCAGGTCAGCGCACATCGCCACAACATCTGGATTCTTGCGGCCAAGCTCCAATAGACCAACACCAAATCCCGAGCGTGTGTCTTTCTTTTCAGTGAACGTATATTTTGTCATTGTCAAAGTCTTTAAAAGGGGGTGATTAGTAGTCTCCTAGGGTTTCGTCCAATTGAGCCAGCGCCGTCTCCAGTAGCTCGTCGCTTGGGGCAGCTCCGTGCCATTTGTGGGTGCCTTCCATGAAGTCCACACCTTTGCCCATGACCGTACGCATCAGGATCATCACAGGCTTACCCTTGCCTGTCCGTGCCTTAGCCTCAGCAAGCGTAGCGAGGAGCCCGTCCAGGTCGTTACCATCGCACGCTAGCACATCCCAACCAAAAGCCAGGTATTTCGCTTCTAAGTCGCCAAGACTATTCACTTCGTCGACGGGGCCATCGATTTGCTGACCGTTGTAATCGATCGTAGCGATGAGGTTGTCCACTTTGCGGCTTGCGGCAAGCATGGCACCTTCCCAAACCTGGCCTTCTTGTTGCTCACCATCCCCCATTAGGAGATACACCAGCCCGCTATCTTTGTCTAGCTTTTTCGCCAAACTAGCCCCCACAGCCACAGAGATCCCCTGTCCTAAGGAGCCAGAAGCCACCCGGATACCTGGTAGACCTTCTTCTGTCGCGGGATGGCCCTGCAGTCGCGAATCAATCTTTCGGAAGGTAGCCAACTCTGACACCTCGAAAAAGCCCGCTCGAGCCAAGACGCTGTACCAAACGGGCGAGATGTGACCATTGGAAAGGAAGAACAAGTCCTCACCTTTTCCTTCCATGCTAAAGGGTAGCTTATAATTCATCACCTCGAAGTACAGAGATACGAAGTATTCGGTGCAGCCTAGGGAGGCGCCGGGGTGACCCGACTGTACGGCGTGAACCATTCTCACGATGTCTCGGCGCACTTGGGAGGCGGTAGTTTTTAGTTTGGTTATGTCGGCCATAATTGAAATTCGATGACTGCGAAAATAACAAATACATCCTTGCTTTCTCACCGGTGTATATATTTAGGGTTTTGAAAATGATGACCTACTTGACCATGAGACCTTATTTGCTACTTGTTGCCATCGCTTTGCCACTTTTCGTGACGGCGCAAAACTTTGAAATCGACTCACGCATCTACGATATTGTCGCGGATATCAGTGCTGATAGACTCGAAAGTGATATCAGACAATTGGCTGGTTTCGGTACCCGTCATACGATGTCTGATACTGTGTCAGATACACGGGGTATAGGCGCCGCTCGTCGTTGGATCCACTCCGAGTTTGAGAGGATCTCACAAGCGTGTGGAGGCTGTCTCGAAGTGTACGAGCAGCGCACGTTGGTCGAAGGGGATCCGGAGAGCAGGATCGCGAGTGATACTTGGATTGTAAATGTATATGCTATCAAGCGGGGCAAGACCTTTCCTAACCGATACGTCATCATGAGTGGAGACATCGATAGCCGCGTATCTGACGTCACCAACTTCACCGATGACTCTCCCGGAGCCAATGACAATGCTTCTGGTATGGCGGGGGCCATCGAGCTGGCCAGGGTACTTTCGAAGTATGATTTTGAGAGTAGTGTGGTCTTGGCCGGACTTTCCGGCGAGGAACAAGGGCTGTATGGGGGCAGGTTCCTTGCTGATAAAGCGGTCGAAGAGCAATGGGAGGTCATTGGCATTTTAAACAACGACATGATTGGTAATATCGAGGGAGTAGATGGAGTCATCGACAATCGTAGCTATCGCATCTTTTCAGAACCATACTCCAGTACGGCGACCGAACAAGAATTGAAGCGAAAGCGCTTTTTTGGAGGTGAAAACGACAGTCCCTCCAGGCAGCTTGCACGCTACGTCTACCAGACGTCTATGACCTATTTGCCGGAGATGAATCCCATCTTGATTTACCGGCTCGATCGATTTGGTCGGGGAGGTCATCACCGACCCTTCAATGAGGCCGGGATTGCCGGCGTACGAGTGATGGAGGCTCATGAAAACTACAACCGCCAGCACCAGGACCTGCGAACCGAAAATGGAATAGCCTACGGAGACGTGATCGAAGGTGTGAATTTTGACTACTGTGCGAAGATGACGGCGGTCAATGCGGTCGCTATGGCTTCACTGGCCTGGGCCCCGCCGGCACCACAAAATGTTAAGATTGGTGGCATCGTGAGACCGAGTACCCGGCTGGCTTGGGACAAGGTGGAGGGTGCTACAGCATACAAGGTGTACTGGAGGGAGACCACAGCAGCGACCTGGCAGTACTCACGTCTGGTCGATGCAGACACTACACGCCATCTGCTTGAAGGCATCGTCATCGACAACTTTCTGTTCGGGGTTGCCGCAGTGGGTCCAGATGGCCATGAGAGCGTGGTCAGCTACCCGAATGGGTTGCTGCCTCGGCGTTGACCCTTGTGGTGCTCCCTCAGGCCGCAAGAGTCGGATTGTTAGTTTTCATGGGTGGGCAGGGTGTCACCCTGAGCCTGCGACGGGCCACGAAGGCTAGTCGAGTCAGACATTATTTCTTGTCTCCATGCAATCCAAATCTAATCAGGCGCGCCGTCGACGGGTCGGCATGGCTAGCGACTGCAAGACCGGCGCTAAGCAATAACGGTGGGGAGACTCGTCCAGTAGCATCGATTGTCTCAATAGTTGTCTTCATCCTCCTCCTCTTCTCCCACTTCTACCTTGTCTCGATCGGCATAGGGATCATGTTCTTCATCGTCGGTTGAGAACTCGTTGTCCGCGTTGGCATTGTTTCCTGCCAGCTCAAGGTCCTTGAAGCGTTCACCAAGTTCCTCACGGGCGGAAGACTTTAGATGTCCCTCATCATCGTAGTCCTCGTCTTCATCGATGATGTGCACCGCTCGAGATTGGGACATACGAATGAGGTAGTAATATTCATCTGTTTCAAACGGTAATCCTAGTTTTTGCTCGCCATCCCGGTTGGTGAAGTTCACCAAGTGGTGCGAAAATCCTTTGGGATAAATGAATTTGATCTGATGTTGGACCTCGACACTGAGTTTGTCATAGTCCTTGATGACGCGAGGTTTTGTCATGTGCTTGCTGGTTGATTTTTGAGAGTATAAAGGATGGAAAAAAATCCCAGATTGTCAACCTTACGGTATTTAATTCATATAACGGTTTTATATATTTTTTCTGTGGGCAATACCCCTAGAGTTAGCGTGCCAGTCTTTTCTAGTTAACTTCGACGCTCTGAGCAATAACACCTAAACCATGACTGTAAGTAGACAGTATCTCCTTGCTTCAATACTGGCCGTAGTCACGCAAGTGCTGCTCGCCCAGGAGTTCACCACCTACACCTACTTATCGACGGACTCCGTGGATATGGAACTTGACTTATTTCTCCCAACGTCGTCTTCGGAGGAGGGGATGCCACTCGTCATCTACGTGCATGGAGGTGGTTTCGCCGGAGGGAATCGAACGGAAGGACACGCATTAGCGACCACCCTGACCGCAAATAACATCGCCTGTGCTTCTATCTCTTACACGTTAATGCAGAAAGGTCGCGGATTTGGGTGTGACATCCCCACGCCTGAAAAAATCAACGCCATTCGTGTGGCGGCGGCTCAGACTTGGGAAGCAACTGATTTCCTGCTGCAAAAGGCTGTTGACTTGAAGTTAGACCCCTCTCAAGTCTTCCTGGCGGGCAGCAGCGCCGGGGCGGAAACCATATTGCATGCTGCGTTTTGGGATCGGGAGAAGATGAAACTCACGGAGCATGGTTTGCCAGGTGACTTTCAATACGCTGGAGTGATTCCTGGCGCCGGGGCGATCATGGATTTGAACCTGATCCGTGAGGAAAACGCCTTACCGCTTTTTGCCTTTCATGGGGATAAGGATAACCTCGTACCGTACGCGACCGCCTCTCATCACTACTGCTCACCGGAATCGCCCGGTTGGCTTATGCTATTTGGTTCGAGGAGCATTGCCGATCATCTGACCAACCTAGGTCAAAGTGTGCAGCTACACTCTTTCGCTGGAGGAGGACATGGACATGCTGGTGAATACTTCCGTGACAATCAAAACCAGGTCGTGGACTTTATTCAGTCGGTCATGGCTGGCCTGACTTTCACGGTGTATGAGACCCGTCCGGGCAAATGATGAGGAAACAAACCTAATCGTGCTCAAGTCTTTATCGCGGATCCAAGGTGAGCGCCCATGGCTTATTGGTCTGGGTGACGGTGAGAGCGGACCGTTCGCCAGGCGGTGAAGCCATGCAGGGTGAAATACTATCCGGAAAACGACACTTTCGTATATCGAAACAACCGTTATATGGAAATAGCAGTTTGAGATTTGGTAAACAACCTTCAAAACACAGAGATGGCAGAAATACAATATGAAAGTAAAGTGATCGACCAAAGGATCGCTTATTGGAAGTTCAAGGAAGAGGCAACGGGTCAAACCTTCGCCAGCGCCTTTAATGAATTCCTTGGTATGGTAGGACAGCCCGCGATCACCAATCTTCTGGTCAACGTGGAAATGAAGAACGCTTGGAATCGTTCGATCCAGGACATCTGGCTTAAGACCGGTGAAGTAGCCGATCACCACGGGATCACCAAATGGGCCGTTGTCACGTCTGAAACGGGCAAAGAGCTGACCATTAGATACCTCATCAAAGGGGGAGCGGGGGGAAAACGGCGCTATGCTCAAATGGTAACCGACGACGAAGCAGAGGCCATCGACTGGCTACTGAGTTGAGGACGGCGCCGGAACTGGGCTGACTAGGTCTCAGCCCTTCCTGGGTGTGCAAACTATGGATCTCGGCGTTGCAAACGAGCGGGCTCCTATTTACCTTCGACTCGATAGTTGGCATCTATGAAAAACGACCGCATTCAAATCGAGAAGAAGGAGATTTTGTCGGACAACTGGTATGTGCTGAATAAAGTCACCTACCGCTACCAAAATCATGCAGGAGACTGGGAGACGCATTCTAGGGAAGCCTATGACCGAGGGAACGGTGCGGTGATCTTGCTCTACAATCGCAAAAAGGGGACGGTCGTCCTTACACGACAATTTCGATTGCCGACGTATCTCAATGGGAATGACTCCGGGATGATGATAGAGGCGTG
>JBCCXG010000298.1:0-7444 GCA_039191945.1 Bacteroidota bacterium | reverse complement strand
GCATCCCCAGGCACCGCAATACCGCCACGATCTGCACTTTGCTTTTGACGTACACGTAGATCGCACTGGCAACCCCCAGACATCCCAACATGAGTGCAGTGAATGCCACCAATTCCAAAAAGTTGGAGAGATTACTGAAGGCTTCACCCGTCTCCTCCTTACGCTCTTCGATTGTCTCTACGTCATAACCTTTGTTTTCAGTGGTTTGGGTCAGCGTACCCCAGAGATTGGTGGTATCAATGTCCGGGTGGAATTGAAAGTAAGATTTATAATTAATTCGGCTGCCTTTTTGGACTAGCCCTGTCGGCTGGATGTATTCGTAGGGGATATAAACTACCGGCGCAATGCCCCCCTGTATGGAGGATTGCCCCGGGATTTGTTTGATGGTGCCAATGATTTCAAATCCCATTTTGCCAACTCGAATACTATCGCCGTGCTCCACGTTATATTGGATCATCAACTTCTCGTCTACAATAGCATATTGACCGGTTTTGAATTTTGTTGCCGCTTCGACGGGCTCCGTTTCGATGGCTCCGTAGTAGGGATATTCTCCTTCCAGCGCGCGGACCTGAGTGAGGCGGGTACCGTCTGTACTGGGAAAGTAAACCATGGATGCGAAGTAGGCTTCCCTTGATTCCGCGGCGGTCAATGATCTGTAGACGTACACAAGGCTATCAGGGAGTGGCTGATTGCTGCTGACCTCGACGTCCGCTCCTAGGAGTGCTTTGGCCTGCTCGTCGATCTCCTTCATCAGGTTCTCCCGAAAGGAAGTAATACCGACCATCGCGGCGATCCCTAGCGAGATGGACGTGATAAAGAGCAAAAGCTTACCCCGGCTCTTCCGACTATCGCGCCAGGCCATTATCCAGGGCCACCATTTGCTGTAGGTTGTCTTGCTGACGGTGATTTGCTTATCCAATGACTTGATGGTTTTTAGACTGCTGCTTTGATCACTTCCGACTCCACTACTTTGCCACCTCGTAGGCGGACGATTTGGTTGGTTTTCCTGGCCAACTCCAGATCGTGTGTTACGAGAATCAGGGTCGTTTTCTTTTCTCGATTGATCTCGAATAGCAGCGACTCGACGGTGCTTCCAGTGTCCTCATCCAGATTGCCGGTGGGCTCATCTGCGAAGAGCACCTTGGGTTCATTGGAGAAGGCCCTTGCGATGGCTACACGCTGCTGTTCCCCACCGGAGAGTTGAGTGGGGTAGTGGTCAAGACGATCACCCAGCCCTACCCTTTCGAGTAGGTGCTTCGCGGATTTCCCCGCACCTTTGATTCCTCTGAGCTCCAAGGGGACCATGACATTCTCCAGGGCGGTCAGTGTTGGGATCAACTGGAAGTTTTGAAAAATGAAACCAACGTGCTCGTTGCGTACCTGGGCCAGCTGGTCCTCGGTCAGCTGGTTGAGCAATATGTTATTGAGCGTAATGCTTCCATCGGTGACACGATCCAGTCCGGCACAAAGTCCCAGAAGTGTGGTCTTGCCACTACCGGAAGGACCCACAATGGCCATAGATTCTCCGGCCGGCACGCTGAAGTTAATGTTATCCAGTACGTGAACTTGCTTAGATCCGCTGGTAAAAGTTTTAGAAAGCGAATCAACAATGAGGATTGAGGACATTTAGTACGGTTATTTAGATCATTAATACGAACTGGCTTACATCATGTTTGTTATATTCGAAGCCTTATCGGTCCGCCGGTGTCTGGCGGAGACTTTTCGCCCACTTTGTCCAGGCGATCCTAAGATGGGAGTTATGACCATAAAACACTACTTTCAGGTCTTTTTTATAGCGCTTATTGTGTCTTGTGGTCCAGGCGCTAGTCAAAAGGAATCAACTCCTAGAGCCAGGGAAGAGTCCGCAGCCCAAGAGAAGCCCAAAGACAAGCGCATCATTTTGTTTTTTGGCAACAGCATTACGGCAGGTTATCAATTGGCTATCGAGCAAGCCTTTCCCGCCATTATTCAAGGTTGGTTGGACTCGCTAGGCTACGATTATCAAGTGGTCAACGCCGGATTGAGCGGAGAGACTACAGCAAGCGGTAAGAGCCGCATCGACTGGGTCCTGCGCACTAAACCCGACATTTTCGTTTTGGAGCTAGGAGCCAACGATGGCCTGCGCGGGCTGCCGCTGGAGGAGACACCCAAAAATCTTCAAGCCATTATCGACGCGGTCAAAGCCATCAATCCGGAGGTCAAGGTCATTATTGCGGGTATGATGGTACCTCCCAATCTGGGACAAGACTATACCCAGGGATTTGCGGATATTTTCCCTCAAGTTGCCGAGGACAATGACGCCACCCTTATCCCATTTATATTAGAAAAGGTTGCTGGTCAACCTGAACTCAACCTGCCCGACGGCATCCACCCCACCCCTGAGGGACACATCCTGGTCGCTGAGACCATATGGCCCTATCTATTTCCACTCCTTGAAAAGGAAGAGAACAAATCCGAATCATAGCATCAACAAATAGCATGCAACAAATTGAAGACATTATTGTCGCCGGAGCTAATTTGGTTTGGGGGATGCCCCTATTGGTCTTACTGCTGGGAGGAGGCATGTTTTTCATGTTTTATTCCCGGTTCCTTCCCTTTCGATTCTTCGGGCATGCGGTGAACGTCTTGCGAGGCAAGTACGACAATGAAGATGATCCTGGCCAAATCAACCACTTCCAGGCCCTCAGTGGTCACCTGGCTGCGACCATTGGGATGGGCAATATCAGCGGTGTAGCGCTGGCGATTGCGGCAGGAGGTCCCGGTGCCATCTTCTGGATGTGGGTCAGTGCCTTCTTTGGAATGGCTACAAAGTTCTTTACCTGTACACTGGCCGTTATGTACCGAGGGAAAGATTCTGAAGGTGAGCTTCAGGGGGGTCCCATGTATGTGATTACGGAGGGATTAGGCAAGAACTGGAAACCATTGGCGGTTTTCTTTTCTGTCGCCTGTCTCATCGGAGCTACTCCTGTCTTCCAAGCCAACCAGATGGTCGCCGCCCTGAAAGACGTCGTACTTGTTCCGAATGGGATCGAATCGGGTTTTGGCTTGGACTTGGTTATTGGCCTTGTGATTGCTGTGCTGGTTGCCTTGGTCATTCTGGGAGGAATTCAACGGATCGGCCTGGTAGCGGCCAGACTGGTGCCTTCCATGGTCATCCTGTACGTCGTGAGCGTATTAGTAATCCTCTTGTCCAATGCTTCAGATATCCTCCCTTCTTTGACCTTGATCGTCGAGGATGCGTTCACTGCTCAGGCAGCCCTCGGTGGGGCAGTTGGGGCGATTGTCATCGAGGGAGCCAAACGGGCGGCCTTTTCCAATGAAGCTGGAATCGGTACGGCACCCATGATGCATGGAGCGGCCAAGACAAAAGAGCCTGTTCGAGAGGGCCTGGTAGCGATGATTGGTCCTGCAGTGGATACCCTCCTCATATGTACGATGACTGGATTGTGCATCCTGATTACTGGCGTGTGGACGTTGAAGGAAACTAATGGAATTACTTTGACCGCGCAGGCGTTTGATATGAGTCTGCCGGTGGTGGGACCGTATGCGCTCGTTTTATCGGTGATGGTATTTGCCATAACCACAATCTTCGGATTGGCGTATTATGGTCGGAAGTGCTTCTCGTTTCTCTTTGGAGCGAAGTATGGGCAGTACTTCAATTACTGGTATGTCATGCTGGTCCTAATCGGCTCGGTTTCGACTCTGGACCTGGTGGTCAACATCGTGTTTATAGGCTACGGACTGATGGCAATACCGACCATGATATCTGCTTTGCTGCTGGCGCCCAAGGCGCTAGGAGCCGCAAAAACCTACTTTAATTCACTCTCAACCTGATTTTACCCGAATGATGAAATTGAAGGAATCCATCCTTTAGGCTTTCTTCTATATTTGTGAACTTAAGTTTTGACGCTTAAAAATGAGAATAATAATTGCCGGGGCTGGGGACTTAGGTTTCCATCTCGCAAGATTGCTGGCAAACGAGGAGCAGGATATAGTGCTGATCGATCGGAACGAAGATGTCCTCAACCACGCCGCGAATAATCTCGACGTCCAGACACTAAGGGGTAGCTCTACCTCCTACAAAACACTGGACGACGCCAACGTGGGCAAGGCAGACATGCTGATCGCCGTCACGTCGGATCAGGAAACGAACATCACGACGGCTATCCTCGGAAAACAGCTCGGTGCGAAACGTACCATTGCGCGAATCTCAAATGTGGAGTTCTTACAGCGTGATCGGCTCGACCTGCGTAAGATCGGCATCGATGAAGTGATCTCACCAGAATCACTGGCTGCGAAGGAAATTCGTCGTCTCTTGAAGGAAACAGCGCTAACCGACACCTTCCAGTTTGAGAAGGGTATGTTGTCCCTTATTGGGATCACCGTCGATGAGCAATCAGAGTTACTGGACAAGACATTGACGGAGGCCGCTTACCTCAATCCAGACCACAACTTCACGACCGTGGCCATCCTCCGGGAGGATGCAACGATATTGCCTCATGGCAACAACAAGTTCAAGCTCAACGATCACGCCTACTTTATTGCGCAGCCAGACGGTATTGACCGGGTCATGGACCTGTCTAGGAAGGAACGGGTTGATATCAAAAATGTGATGATTCTGGGCGGCAGCAAGATGGGTATCAACACAGCTCGTCAGCTGGGTAAGAAGTACAACGTGAAGATGATCGAGACGAGAAAAGACAAATGCTTTCATTTGGCGGATGAGTTGACCGAGACGATGATCATCAATGGAGATGGCCGAGATGTAGAGTTGCTCAAAGAGGAGGGTATTCACCAAATGGATGCATTCATCGCGGTCACAGGTAACTCAGAGACCAACATCATTTCCTCGCTCGTTGCGAAAAACAGCGGTGTCAAGAAGACCATTGCGCTCGTCGAAAACATGGACTATATCCACCTGTCACAAAGTATTGGCGTGGATACGCTGATCAACAAGAAGTTGATCGCGGCGAATTTTATCTTCCGCTACATCAGAAGGGGGCAGGTGATTGATCTGACCAGTATTCACGGGGTGGATGCGGAGATACTAGAGTTTGAGGTCAATGGCAATTCCAAGATCCTGAAACGGGAGCTTCGCAATCTGGACTTTCCGAAAACTGCCATTATCGGCGGCGTGATCCGTAAGAGTCGCGGCTACACCGTCCGTGGCAACTTCAAATTTGAACCAAAGGACCGGGTCGTGGTATTGTCCAAGCCCGAGTGCATTCACCATGTGGAGAGCTTCTTCAAGTAACCGACGGTTATGAGATTCAACTACAAGGTCATCATCCACATCCTGGGGATTTTGCTTGTGTTGAATGGGCTTTTCATGCTGCTCTGCATTCCTTTTAGTTTGTACTTTGGCGAAGGCGATCTGATTGCCATTTCACTATCCGCAGGGATCACCATAGCTGTGGGCTTCCTACTTTGGATCACAACGCGCAAGAATCGATCAAAGGAATTGAGAAAACGTGAAGGCTACCTGGTCGTAACTGCTGGTTGGTTGACCATGTCCTTCTTCGGATCACTACCCTATGTGTTGAGTGGCTCCATTCCAGATCTCACGAATGCTTTCTTCGAGACACTGTCGGGCTACTCGACTACCGGCGCCACCATCCTGACGGACATCGAAGCGGTAAATAAGGGGATACTTTTTTGGCGGAGCCTCACCCAATGGATCGGTGGAATGGGCATCATTGTATTGACCGTGGCGATCCTACCCATTTTGGGCATTGGTGGCATGCAGTTGTTTGTGGCGGAGGCACCAGGCATATCCCCCGACAAGCTCCAGCCAAGGATCAAGGAAACCGCGAAGCGATTGTGGTTGATTTATATGGGGCTGACCGTGGTGGAAACGGCTTTGCTCTGGATCGGGGGTATGGACTTTTATGACGCCATCAATCATGGATTGACGACCATGGCCACGGGTGGCTTCTCTACAAAAAATGCTAGCATCGCTCACTACGCTTCTCCGTTCATTCAGTATGTGATCATCGGTTTTATGTTCCTGGCCGGGACCAACTTCACGATGACCTATTTTGGATTGCACGTCAATTTCCGAAAGGTCCTGCGCAATGAGGAATTCCGCTACTACCTGATTTTTTGTTTGGGGATCTCAGTCATTGTTGGACTGATCATCTTCGGCCTGGGCCACGATTCCTTCGAAAAATCGATGCGTGATGCTTTGTTCAACGTCGTCTCGATCATTACCACGACGGGGTATGTCACCCACGACTACACGGCGTGGACATCCTTCCTGACGCTCTTCTTCTTCATCATGATGTTTTTTGGAGCCTCCGCAGGATCTACGGCAGGTGGCGTCAAGATCGTTCGGCACATCATCCTTATTAAAAACAGCATCTTGGAGCTCAAGCGGCAAGTACATCCGGCAGCGGTAATTCCCGTACGCTTCAATGGCAAGGCCGTGACACAAGACATTACGTTCAACATCCTCGCCTTCATCATGATCTATATAAGCATTTTCGCTTTTGGGTCAATTATCATGGGTATTCTCGGATTGGACTTCATGACCGCGATTGGTTCGGTCGCTACGTGCCTGGGCAATATCGGCCCAGGTGTAGGTTCAGTAGGCCCCGTTGACAACTTCGCACACCTTCCCGCCGCGGGTAAGTGGTTTTTGGCCTTTTTGATGCTCCTTGGACGACTTGAGTTGTTTACTGTGCTCATCCTCTTCACGCCTTATTTTTGGAGAAAAATCTAAACATCCACTACCGGATAAGATAATTTAGCGCCGAATTAAAAACTAGTCCCATCCATGCACTCCATCCTTAGTTTCCTGATCTGGAGTCAGGATCCTGTGATCTTTGAGATCCCGCTTTCTTCTCTCGGCTTGGCCGATCGACCCATCGTATGGTACGGACTGCTTTTTGCCTTGGGTTTTGTGATCTCGCAGCAGATCATGTACAAGATGTTTGTGACCGAGGGGAGACCCCAAAAGGATGTGGACAAACTCACCACCTACATGGTGATTGCGACCATTGTTGGTGCCCGCCTCGGGCACTGCCTGTTTTACAATCCCTCTTATTATCTGTCCAACCCCATCGAGATCTTGAAAATCTGGGAAGGAGGACTGGCCAGCCATGGTGCGACCATCGGCATCTTGATTGCCATCTGGCTCTTCGTCAGAAATACGGAGGGGTATACCTGGCTTTGGGTGCTAGATCGTTTGGTCATCGTAGTAGCGCTGACAGGTGCAATGATCCGGACGGGTAATCTAATGAATTCCGAAATGGAAGGTACCGAGACGAAGGCCAACTACGGTATTGTCTACGCGCGAGGTACGAAGGAAGCCCTCAATTTCAGTGAGGAGATTGAGTCCGTCAAGTTCCGCAAGGGAGGAGAGATGCAGAGCGATGAAGCCGGGAGACATCCTGTGACAGCTATCATCACGTTCAATCGAAGGAGTGACTTTGGTGAGAGTGAT
>JBCCXG010000297.1:0-7447 GCA_039191945.1 Bacteroidota bacterium | reverse complement strand
TGGGATCATTCATCCACTGCGAACGAGGGCTAAAATGAAACTGTGGTCGATACGGATTCGCATACGTGGAGTCAACAGGTAAAAATGCGGCCTTGGAAACCTCCGATTCCGTTTCCTGCTCATTGCCGTCCTCACAAGAAAACAACAGGGCAATGAAGACCACTGCAGCTGGAAAAAATTGTGAATACTTCATCATCAAGGGGTCATGGACAAAGTAAGCAAAATTACTGGCACTGCAAGGGTGCGAGACTTCCCCCTTCTCCAGGAACATGGTCCTGTTTAGTTTCCAAAAGAAACAGTACCGAAACTACTTCGTATCCGAGGCGCTGATTGGTGCTTCCTCCAGAAGCTGATCGATTCGGTCCTTCATCACCAATGCCGTGGCAAAACCATTAGTTACCAAAAATAATTGCTCCTGGAATTGTAGCACAAGCGTAGGATATCCTTTGACTCCCCACTGCCTATTCAGCAGAAATTCCTGCCTGGTTTGCTCCCTCAATGCATCGCTATGAAATCGTGCTGAGAAGTCGCCAAAGTCGATTCCCGATGCTTTGCAAATGCTCTCGTAAAAACTAACCTCCGATGGATCTTCGTTGTCCACATAGAACTTGCGCTGTACGGCCTCGAAAAAGCGCAGCGTACCGGCTTCATCCAACAAGCCTTTAGCAGTTACCACCGCACGGCAAGCGGGCTCCGTATCGTAGTTGAATTCATCTCTATCAAACAAATCGTAGCCAAAGGGTTGGCCACTGCGCGCGGTGACCTCCGCCCAATGGTGTCTCAAAAAGCTCTTCATCTGCTCATCCCAAGGATCACCACCTCCTGGTCGCAGCCCACCGGCTATGATTTCAAAACCAATGCCCCGATCATCGTAATGTTGCCTAACCTCCTTCAATGCAGGAGCGATACCCCAGCACCACGAGCACATCGGATCTCCAACATAGATCAATTTAGCATCCCTACGCATGGGTGTGGTAGAGGTACTTTCCGCTAAAGGCTTGGGTGAACATAGGCCCTTATCGTCACAAGAAGAATCGGTCATAGTACGTTTAAGCTTCCGGAGTTACTACCCGTTTGCCGTCCTCTTTGTTCCCTTATGCGACAATGACTTTGTCCAGAAAGTAATCTTCGAAGGTCTTTTGCAACTTTGAAGACATATCTCCAGGCTTTCCAGTCCCTACCACCTGTCCATCAATATGAGTGACTGGCATTACATCCTTGGTGGTGCTGGTGATGAAGACTTCGTCCGCCTCCATCAGATCGCTGGGAGAGAGATCTTCCAATCTCACCTCCATGATTTGCTTGGCTGCTTCGATGACGTGCATTCTGGTGATCCCATGAAGAATGTGCTGGGTGGTGGTGGATAGCACCCCATCCCGAATCACGAAAACATTGCAACGCGACGCTTCACTCACGAGATTGTCTTTATGATAAATTACCTCAGCAGCCTGAGCAGCCGCTTTTTTTCGGGTCAAAGCAAAGGTCGTAAAATAGTTGAGCGACTTGACCTCGGCGAACTCCCGCACATACTCGTGCGTAATGACCTTGACACCAGCCGGTCTTTGCGAAGCGAGAGGGAAGTTCATGATATAGAAAAATGGATCATAAACTGGGGCACCATCGGGTCCATCTCCCAACAGGACCATTTTGAAGGTGGAGTGGTCATAACCATTTCGCTCCTGCAAGCCGGTAACTGCTATCCGAATTTCTTCCTCCTCTATCTGCCGAGAAAGGTCCAGGAAACGCTGAGAGTTGCTAAAACGTCGCAAGTAGTCTTCGAAAAACCTCGGTTGCCCGTTGACGGTCCTGAACAAATCAAAAATCCCGAAAGACCGTGCAATCCCAGTTTGATCCACCGGAATCGTCGCCTGACTGCGTTCGACGAATTGTCCATTGACGTAAAACCACTCCATATTCGTGCTATTTATATCCGATCTCTTCTGTAAGATCGATATTACTCTTCATAAAATGTCCAGTTCCGAAGCCAATTTCGCGACCCTTCTCGTTGATCAGGCTTGCATCGGCGATGAATAGGTTTCGAGACTGAAATCTTAGACTACCCTTGGCCGTAAGCTTGCCTTCTTTTTCTGGCCTGAGTAGATTCAAGCTGAAATTTGAAGTCAAAACGAACTTATCCAGGACGACAGAATTGACCGCAAAGAAAGCTGCGTCATCAAGTAGCTTAAAGTAGATAGAACCGTGGATTGCCCCTAAAGCATGATAGTACTTCTCCTGAATATCCAAAGAGATCTCAGCAGACTTACAGGATATTTTGATCGTAGTGGTCTCGTAGATCTGTTCTGTGATCTTAGACCGTAGGTACATTCGCTCCAGTCTTCGGAAATGTTCCTCAATGGCTATGTCTTGCGCCATCCCACTTACACCCGAGTCATTTCGAACTTTTCGGCAGCCGCCCCTTTGAACGATGCTCTCGGCTTCAAATTGAGCGTCTGAAACATCTCCTTGTCCTGATCAACCTCAGGATTTGGCGTCGTCAGCAGCTCATCACCGGCAAAAATCGAATTCGCTCCGGCCAAGAAGCACAAGGCCTGCTCCTCTACATTCATCCGTACGCGACCCGCAGAGAGCCTAACTTGGGCCCTCGGCATGATGATCCGTGCCGTGGCAATCATTCGAACCATGTCCCACACACTGACCCGTGGCTGATCCTCCAGCGGCGTGCCAGGCACAGGTACGAGCGCGTTGACTGGTACTGACTCGGGGTGCTCCGGCAAGTTGGACAAGGTATGTAGCATACCTATTCGATCATCTACCGTCTCCCCCATCCCAATGATGCCCCCGGAACAAACGGAGATATTGGCATTTCTGACGTTTTCCAGAGTATCCAGGCGATCATCGTACGTCCGTGTGCTAATGATCTCTTCATAGTGCTCCTCGCTGGTATCTAGGTTGTGATTGTAAGCGTAGAGACCCGCCTCCTTGAGACGCTTAGCTTGATCTTCGCTCAACATCCCCAGGGTACAGCACACTTCCATCCCTAGACCATTCACACCCTTGACCATATCGATGACTTTGTCAAAGTCTCTATTGTCCCTCACTTCCCTCCAGGCAGCACCCATACAAAACCGAGTCGAGCCGTTTTCTTTAGCAACAGTGGCCTTTCTCATGACCTCATCGACATCCAACAGTCGATGTACGTTGACGCCAGTTTGGTACCTGGCGGCCTGGGGGCAATAGGCGCAATCCTCAGGACAGCCCCCCGTTTTCACGGAGAGCAAAGTACAGACCTGTACCTCGCTTGGATCATTGTAGTGTCGATGGACCGTCGCAGCATCGTATATCAGATCCATAATGGGCTTATCGTAAATCGCCCTGATTTCGTCTTTGGACCAGTCGTTTCTTATTTCCATTGGTTTTGGTTATTCTAAAAAAATGGAGTGGTGCGGTACTAATTTATCTCAATTTCACCCAACATCCTTGCCTGTATGCCTTCCATGGCCGCAAGCTTTCGCAGTTCCTTCAGATGCGGTAGATCCAACTCCGGATAGAGGACCTTGACAGCTTCCCCTGACAAGTTCTCTAAGAGTTGCTCTACGAACGGCTTGGACCGCGGATAGTAAGTCACTCTGAAGTCATCGTCCACTCCCGCCGCTTCAGCGGCAAGGGTTATGGCATCGTCAAAACTCCCCAGCACGTCCACCAAATCATTATTGAACGCCTCGTTGCCTGACCAAACACGTCCCCCTGCCAACTTGATCAATTGTTCTTTGGACATATTGCGAGCCTCGGCCGCTTTACCCGTAAACGAATCGTACCCTTTCTGAAGCGACTTTTGAAGGATGGCTCGCTCCTCATCGCGGAAAGGTCGGGTAAGGTTGATGTAATCTGAATACTCGCCAGTTTTCACCACATCATGCGTGATGCCTAGCTTCTTTTCTAGAAACTGCTCAAAATTGAAGAGAATGCTGAAAATCCCGATGGAGCCAGTGATGGTATTTCGCTGCGCCACGATCGTATCACAAGCCATGCCGATGTAGTATCCACCGGAGGCGGCATAGTCGGAAAAGGAGGCAATGATCGGTTTCACCCCTTTGGTCAGTGCCACCTCTCGCCAAATAATATCCGAAGCCGTTATGCTACCTCCTGGAGAATTGATTCGAAGCACGATGGCTTTGGTAGTGCTGCTCTCCCGAGCCTTTCTGATCTCCTTGGCTATCTGGTCACCAATGATGTCCTGATCGGGCTGTCCAGCCATAACAATATTTCCCTCTGCCATAATCACCGCAATCCGGTTGGGAGAGTACTCCTGAGTAGGTAGAGACAATCGATAACTACGTGCTGAAATGAAGTTGACATCGTCGATTTCATCCTCCTCTACTTTCTCTAGAATCAATGACTTGATCTCATCTTTGTAGGCCACCTTAGTGACGAGGTTGAGCTGTTCGAAGTCGTTAGGAAGCGTTGCCTCCATTTTGTCCTGAATGGTCCTCAATCGATCCAGGTCGATCCCACGAGACTCTGAAGTGCCGCTGAGATAGGTGGCATTGAGGTCATCTAGCAGGGCGTTGAGCTGAAGTTCGTTTTCGGCACTGAGGTCTTTTCTGATCAGTGGCTCCACGGCGCTCTTAAATTCTCCTACACGAAAGATCTCAGGTTCAATTTCCAACTTTTCAAAAAGGCCCTTGTAAAAACTGACATTGGCGCTCAGGCCATTGAACTCCATACTTCCCTCTGGGTGTAAATAGATCTCATCAGCGACTGACGCCAGATAGTAGTCGCCCTCACTCATGTATTCCGCATAGGAGTAAACAAACTTTCCTGACGATTTGAAGTCCAATAACGCGTCTCTAAGTTCCTGCAGACTAGAGTAGCCGGCAGAGATAAAGAGGTGTTCCATGTAGATCCCCACGATATTATCATCCTCCTTGGCTTCTTTGATCACCCGCAGCAAATCCATTAGGCTAGTGACCCGCGGCCCATTGGCACCAAATAGCTCTGAAAATGGATCTTCCACTGAGCGGTCACGGATGATCCCGTTCAATTTCAGATGCAGCACCGAGTTCTCTTCAACTACCGGCTTCTCTTCCTGCGCCAAGAGTGAAAAGAACCCAATACTGAGCACGAAGAGAAAGAAGAAGAAGACAACGAGCGCCAAAAAAGCGGCAAGGAAATTACGAAGAAATGCCATCGAACTTATGGATAACTGGATGTGCAGAGCGCTGAAGCCGATGCACCTTTAACTATTTTCAACAAATCTAACGATGTAATCACTTCAGGGCGGTTAGTTTTATGCAATTGTTATGAATGGGATCTTTTTACTCTTGGGCAGCAATATGGGGGATCGACTCTATCATTTGCGCGAGGCCTGCCGATTGATAACAGCCCGCGGGATCGAGGTATTGCAATACTCTTCCGTATACGAAACCGCCCCATGGGGAAAAACAGATCAGCAGTGGTTTTTCAATGCAGCCATCGAAATTGCCACTGATTTATCACCCGAGCAGCTCCTGAGTACATGTCAATCCATAGAGCGTGAAATGGGAAGACTACGCGTAGAAAAGTGGGGCGAAAGAATCATCGACATCGACATTCTCTATTACCACCAGGAAGCCCTCTCCAGTGCTTCGCTGGAAATACCACATCCCGGCATACCCAGTCGACGCTTTACCTTGATGCCCTTGGTCGAAATAGCAGCCCACGGTCTGCACCCTGTCTTAGGTAAGACGCAGCAAGTACTTTTGGATCATGTAGATGACCCCTTGGATGTATTCCGCACCCACCACACCCTCGCACTGTGAGTCTCTCGGAATACTTTATTCTTATCGGAGCAGGGCTTTTCGCCGGTTTTATCAACACGATCGCGGGCGGAGGATCGCTGATTACCATGCCTACTCTTATCTTCATGGGACTGCCGAGTGTGGACGCCAACGCCTCCAATCGCGTGGCGCTTTTCATCCAGAATATCTTTGCTGTCCAGGGCTTTCGGAGCAAAGGGGTCTTTCTCTTCCCTTTTTCGATTTGGCTGGGGATCTCCGCATCTATCGGGGCGGTACTGGGAGCATTAATTGCGGTCGATATCAAGGGCGAAGTCTTCAATCGAATCCTGGCAGCCGTCATGGTAGTCGTCATGGTCCTGACGATATTGAAGCCTTATCTGACCAGTAAAGTTGCTGAGGAGCAATTTACCCGAGGAAAAACCGCCTGGAGCGTCGTCTCCTTTTTTGGCATTGGCGTCTACGGAGGTTTTATTCAGGCGGGTGTTGGTTTCCTGATCATTGCGCTGCTCACAAACATTCACGGCCTGGGTATGGCCAAAACCAACAGCGTGAAAGTGATGGTCATCTTGATGTACTCTGTCCTGGCCCTTGTCGTTTTCTTCCTCGAAGACAAGATTAGGTGGGAGTACGGGCTGATATTAGCGATCGGCAACGCCGTCGGTGCTTGGATTGCGAGCAGATGGTCAGTAAACAAAGATGATAAGTGGATCAGGTTAATTCTTATCATTACCGTAACAGGCCTTGCGATCAAACTATGGTTTTTCAACTGACGAGAATAGAAAAGAATAACGGATGAATTGGAACGAAGTCAGGGGGCAATTTCCGATACTGAACGACTACACTTATTTCAACACCGCAAGGTTTTGTGCACTGCCAAGCGCTGTAGTTGCCCTGCAGGAAAGATATGTAGAAGGATTGGCCCACCATGGCTCCTGGAACTTTGATGAGTGGGTCGAAAAGTATGAAAATGCACGGGCAATGGCCAGTGAACTCATGGGGTGTGGGGCGGAGGCCACCTTCTTCCTCCCCAATGTCTCTACGGGCATCAACCTGGCAAGCCTGTACCTGCGCGACCGGCCAGTCGTGTTGATGGATACCGACTTCCCGTCGGTGATCTTACCCTGGCAGACGAATGATCATCCCATCGAAAGGATACCTCGAGGCGAGATGTTTTATGATCAGCTCGAGTCAAGTTTGAGGGAGGGCAACAAGATACTGAGTGTAAGCTGGGTACAATCTGCAGATGGCTTTGAGATCGACCTAGAACGTGTCACAAAGTGGTGCAAGGCTTATGATTGCACCCTTGTATTAGACGGAACACAAGGATTGGGAGCCATCCCCTTCCGCGTAGACCCATCGGTCTCCATGGTTTTCCTGAGCAGCTCATTCAAGTGGCTCCTGGCAGGTTATGGCGTGGCGATTGGCTATGTATCACAAGATTTGCTGCCCCGCATCAATGCTGTTCCAACCCTGAAAAGCCTTGAAGCGGGGCAGCAAATCTTGTGATACATAGCCAATCGCCACGCCATAACCAGCCAGGAGCCACTTGAATGAGCTGCTCAGGAAAACCATGGAGACCGATGGGTCTACACGGAAGGGGATGGCCCCCAATCCTTGTGTTCCGTCTAATACCAGGGTACAATCATAAGCCTTGCACCACTGTGTGACACGCTCTAGGTCGATCTCAAAGCCATCTGCAGATTGTACCC
>JBCCXG010000296.1:0-7449 GCA_039191945.1 Bacteroidota bacterium | reverse complement strand
GGATATGAACACTAATCGATACATTTACTTTATGGCGCGGTTGGAAATATATGATTCTTTCGAAAACAAGAAGTCTAGTTCTGAGCCACTAAGTCCCGAACAAGCCTTATTGGAACCCTGAAGCTCCAGGAGTTCTATTTGAAACTTACGCCTCGGCCTTCCATAAGGACAGACTCCCCCATTCCAAATTACGAAGAGACCGAATGGGTCGAATTGTACCTGAAATGAAGTTCGCGACCTCCGACTTGGCGATTCCTACCAAAACAAAGCATACAATAACGCTGTGATGATCAAAACCACCGTAGCACTGATATTGAAAGTTGGCGAGGTCTCAAACAGCTTCTTGGTCAGCGGAATTGCTTTTTCATCTTCCTTACCTTTACCCGTGATATGACTGACGACGTAAACAATCAATAGCGACAGTATCGTGGTAATCAGCATCTGCTGGAGAAAAGGCAGGTTCACAAAGATGCCTGCGTCCGACCACCCCTTTGGTGCCACTTTGAAGTACATAGCAATGGGAACGGAAAAGATCACACCCCATATGGCCCCCTGATTGTTGGCCTTTTTGATAAATAATCCGCTGAGGAAAACTGCCAATATTCCGGGACTTACTACCCCCGTGTACTCCTGGATAAACTGGAAAGCCTGGCCAAGATTAGCCAATAAAGGTGCAATGGCCATCGCTATCACCAAAGCAACCGCGACGGTGATCCGACCGACTCCTACCGCCTGCTTTTCCGTGGCTTTTGGATTGATGTAAGGCTTGTAAATGTCCATCGTGAAGATGGTAGAGGTAGAATTGAGCATGGAGGCCAACGAAGACACGATGGCAGCGACCAGGGCAGCTAGCACCAAACCCTGTAGTCCCACCGGCACCACGTTCTTGATCAGCCAAGGCGCGGCATTATCGTTAATTACGGTTCCGGATTCATTCACAAATCCATTGGCGGCGGCAGTGGCCCCGATCTCGCCGGAAGGATCCACGTTCATCACATAAGCAATGATCCCGGGTACCACCACGATGAGGGGGATCAGCAACTTCAAAAATGCCGCGAATGCGATGCCATTTTGAGACTCCTTGAGGCTCTTTGCCGCTAGGGTCCGCTGAATGATGTATTGATTGAAACCCCAATAATATAAATTGGCCACCCAAAGTCCACCGATCAAAACGGACAACCCCGGTAAATCCCACCAGGCATCCTTCCCATTCGGAGTGATGATCTCACCTTTGGATATGATCATGGAAAACTTCTCTGGCACCACCTCATAGAGGTAAGTAATCCCGTTCCAAACGCCGCCATTGGGCGCGACCATGTCCAGGGCAATAAAGGAGGTCATCAACCCCCCGGCCACCAAAATAACCACTTGTAGCACATCGGTCCAGGCGACCGCCGCAAGTCCTCCCCATATGGAATAGGCTGCAGCGAAGAGCGCCAAACCAAAGATTCCAGTCATCATCAAGCCACCATCTCCACTTCCCACGATGGTATCCAGGGCCTTTGCCCCTAGATACAGTACGGTGGTGAGATTGACCAATACAAACAAGGAGATCCAAAAAATCGCTAGTATCGTCTTCAGATTGGTACTGAACCGCTTTTCGACAAACTGGGGGATGGTGTAGAGGCCTTTTTCGATGAAAATCGGCAAGAAAAACTTCCCCACCACGAGGAGTGTAACCGCCGCCATCCATTCGTAAGAGGCAATGGCTAACCCAATCGCAAAACCTGAACCACTCATGCCAATGAACTGCTCTGCCGAGATGTTGGCCGCAATCAGTGAGGCGCCAATCGCCCACCAGGGCAGGGACTTACCCGCCAAAAAGTAGTCTTCAGAGCTGCGTCCTCCCTTTCTTGATACCCACAACCCCAGCGAGATAATGCTGAGCAAATAGACGACAAAAATCGTGGTATCAATGGCTGATAAGTTCATAAAAATCGGTTTAGGTTAAAGCCAAAAAAAGCGCCCGGGTGTGCATGCGCATCAACCGGGCGCTAAAAATATACAATTCTTTCTAGTCAGGCCCTTAGATGATATTTAGGGGCTTAACTGGGTACAAACATCCTTAAAATCCCACGGGACGCACCTCAAAGGAATAGCTGTACGCTTTGGCATTGAGTCTATACTCGGGAAGGCAAATCAGCCCCCAACTGTTGTCGCCACCGATTCCCAACTGGGCGTGGTCGATGTTGATGTAGGTGCCTTTTGACTTTGGCAGCTGCCAAGAGTAATCCACCGCGCTGATTTCTCGCTTGCTATAAGGCAGTGCATTGACACTCAACATTCCCTCCGAGACAAATTGCAAACCTTGGCCTTGAGCATTACTCACAGTGAACCATCGAGTTTCGGCCTTATTGCCATTCTCTTGGGGTCGCGCATAGTCCACCCAGTTGTCCATCACCGAAGTATTGTAAACACCGACCCGCTCAAAGTTGCGATCAGCGTACGTTGGTGAAGGACCTGGGCCGTACCATTTGATTTGATCAAAGGCCGGGGGCATTTCCCAGGCCGTTCCCACACGGGGAATCAGCGGCAAGGACGCCGTTGTCGAGTAGGCATAATCTACAGTCACTGTACCTGCAGTACTGACCAGGTAGGAAATCTTCAAATTGGCCTGTCCCTGAAGAATCGGTCCGTTGAAGGTCAAGAGCACACTGCCATCCGCCTGGTCCTCCACATCCGGCAGATCTGGATCCCAACTCGAGCCGGCCCTTTGCCACATCGTACTCTCGCTGAGTGCGCCTCGACCCGCCCATAAGATCGGGTTGGCTCCCATACCTGCGCCTCGATCATTGTCGATGGGTGCACGCCAGAAGTCCGGCTGGCCTCCCTCCTTGATAAAGTAAGTCCTTCCGTATCTCCAGCTCTTGATTGACCCCTTTTCTCGATTGAGCACAATCTCCCAGTTTCGGCCCGTAACTGTCACCTCCGCCGCATCCACACTTACTCCAAGCGGCTTAGCCTTCACCTCCGGCAAAGCGGGTAGAGACCATTCGCCACCAAGCTTGAATTGATTCCAGCCTAACTCATAGCCGGCATCAAAGAAAGGGGTATTCTGCGCTGCCTGATAAGACAAGTTCAGCCACATCTCCTTGCTTCCTGGAGTAGGCATTCCTGCGGGTAACGGCAGAGTCCGTGACCCTCGGGCAACGATGGAGGGAAGAGGGATCGTACCAGAGGCAACCTCATTGCCTTCCTCTGTCACCGACCAAACAATATCGATAAGACCCTCAACATCTATAAAGTCGTACCTGTTGTAAACAATCAAATTCGATCCGGCAACTTCGCTTCTTACCGGCTGCTGCATATGCTTGAGAGCGACCAATCCAGGACTGGCATTCCAATCGGCGTCCAGCAGCCCGTTCATGCAGAAGTTGTTGTCATGATAAACAGATGCACGGTCTTCCCACCATCCACCATAAGCCATAAATGTGCCGCGACCCCAAGGATCAGCTTTGCCGTAGGGAACAGCTTGCTCAAGCCCCTGATCCATCCAGTCCCAAACAAACATACCTGCGATGCGCGGATTGCTCCATGCCTCATCCCAGTAAGCATCCAAATTACCGTTGCTATTGCCCATGGCGTGAGTGTATTCACAGAGGAGCAATGGCTTCTCAGGCCATTTCCCGAGCTCCGTACCAAAGTCCTTGGCCTGCAAGTACATGTGAGAGATGACATCTGTTCCTTTACCATCAAAGTCGCCAACACTGGCATTTTCGTAGTGAAAAGGACGTGAGGGGTCCCGTTCTCGAGCCCAATCTGCACACGCCTTTGTATTCGGACCATCCCCCGACTCATTCCCCGCCGACCACATGATAATGCTAGGATGATTGAAGTCTCTTTCGATCATGCGTTCCGTCCGATTAATGTGAGGTGTCTTCCAAGCCGGAGACTCGTTGAGTTGGTTTTGACCTCTCGTGCCAAATCCGTGCGTTTCTAGATTCGCCTCGTCCATGACATACAACCCATAGCGATCACATAGGTCATACCATGCAGGTAGGTTGGGGTAGTGGGAAGTCCGCACGGCATTGATATTATATCGCTTCATCATCGCGATGTCCTTTATCATACTTGCCTCGTCCACTACGTGGCCCGTCGCTGGATGGTGCTCATGGCGATTGACTCCCTTAAGCTTCACCGGAACGCCGTTGACCAGCAGGGTCGCATTTTCAATTTCTACCCTACGGAAACCCACGCGTTGTGGCACGACTTCTAGCACTTTGCCTTCCGATGTTGCCAAAGTAGTCACTAACGTGTACAGATAAGGAGACTCAGCGCTCCAAGGCTGCGCATTGGAGACGTTGGCCGTCCAGGTCCATTGACCGTCCGAAGAGACATTACTCGCAGGTGCGGATGCCATCACACTTCCCTGTGCGTTGCGCAGCTCAGCACTTACTTGATATCCGGCAAGGCTCATTTTGCTACCCACATTTACGTCAACTGATAGACTACCCGCCCTGGAAGTAGGATCATAGTCTGCAAGGATTTCCAGATCATTGATATTGGCAGGGCCCGCCATCCAGAGGTATGCATCCCTGTATATGCCACTCAAGCGCCAAAAATCCTGGTCTTCTAACAGAGATCCGTCGGTGTAACGGTATACTTCGACCGCGATCAGATTCTCCCCTGGCTGAAGAAAAGAAGAGATATTGAATTCTGCAGGCGTTCGACTTCCCTGGCTGTAGCCTACTTTTTCCCCATTGACCCAGAGGTAAAATCCAGCGTCGACTCCCTCAAAGTGCAGGAAGATCTGCTTGTCTGTGCCTGGAGACCAAGACCAATTAGGCGGCAGGGTGAATGTCTTACGATAGGACCCCACCGGATTCCAGTCTTCAGGAGGCGTCAGTGTAGATGCG
Source organism: Bacteroidota bacterium (assembly GCA_039191945.1). Classification (GTDB taxonomy): domain Bacteria; phylum Bacteroidota; class Bacteroidia; order Cytophagales; family Cyclobacteriaceae; genus JAWPMT01. The sequence continues at coordinate 2,593 of JBCCXG010000296.1, read as the reverse complement.
TCGAAAGGATAAAGCACGTTGGTATAGATCGGTAAGCCAAAGCCTTGCACCTGCCAATTGCCTGGAACATCAATTTCACTCCACCCTCCATCATATACTTCCGTGCCGTAGAATTCCTTTGGACGTGCTTCCGGGTTGGGAGACCAATTAAATCTCCATGTACCTGCCAGAGAAAAGTAGCGACTACTCTGCTTCGGTTGATCCACGCTGGCCAACGCCGCTTCCTTTGATGCAAAGGGTATATAACTGGTTCGGGGGGGTTCTGTATTGACCTGGATTACAGATGGATCACGCCACTCCTGTGCGGAGGTAGTGAGCAGCACCATCACTGCGCACAAACTTAAAAACAGCTTCATTTGGGTTGTCGTCATAATTGATAAGGTAACATGCTTGACTTCGGTGGAGCAATTTAAGGATTGACCAATTGATGGCATAGAATAAATGTCACGTCTGAGCACCTGAGATAAATCAACGGTAGCAGTTGTGGATTAGGAACATTGTCAAATACTTTTCTAAGGCAGATGAGTAAATTTGGATCGGCGTACCCAGTGACTGCGGTGCATCAGGAGCTATGAAATTCAAACCCGAAAAAATCACTAAGCTCATTGAGGAAATCGATGCGCTGGTACTGAACATACGAGAGGCCGAAGCGCGTCATCAAGATATCCTCGATGGCGTCTGTGATTCCTACAAGAAGAGTGCTCGCAACCTATTGCATTACCTTATTTTTCGCCAAGTAGACCTTCGATTGGTTCAAAAAAAGCTAGGGCACCTTGGGCTCTCCCGCCTGGCCAAAGCAGAAGGGCATGTTATGGCCAGCTTGCTGAACAGTCGGCACATCCTCGGGGGACTGATGCATGAAGAAAACCAAAAAGTCGGGAAATCGGGGCTCTCCATTAAGAATGGCGAAAAACTACTGGTCAACCATACCAAGGAACTCCTCGGCTTTCGCTCCAAAGGACGCCGGGTGCGAATCATGGTGACGCAGCCCACAGAGGCTGCCTACAACTACGCACTGGTCCATGATATGGCCAAAAGCGGTATGAACTGCGCCCGCATCAACTGCGCCCATGATGGGCCCGACGTTTGGAAGAAGATCATTGACCATATCAAGAAATCCTCAAAGTCACTAGGGCGGGAGATTAAAATCACCATGGACCTCGCAGGACCTAAAATCCGCACAGGAGCCATCCAACCCGGCCCAAAGGTCAGAAAGTTCACGCCTGAGCGGGACGAAGTAGGTCGAGTGGTCAATCCTGCTTCTATCTTGTTTGTCAAGGAACTCACCGAAGAATCAGAAAACCATTGTTTACCCCTTCCGGAGGAGTGGCTGAAGCAGTTGGAGCAAGGTGACAAAATCAAACTCACAGATACCCGAGAAAAACAACGAACCCTGAAGGTGATCCAAAAATCCCAGGACGGATTGCTGGTCAACTGCTACGAGACCTCCTACATCGGGACCGGGACCCTGCTGAAGCCAGAAAGAGGGGACTTACCAGAAGTATCGGTCGGAGACCTCCCGCCGATAGAGCAATACTTACTCCTAAGAGTAAACGATCGCCTGACGATCCATCGTGATGGTATCATGGGCGAGCCCGCCTTGTTTGATGATGATGGGCACGTATTACAACAGGCGCATGTTTCCTGTCAGCTTGAGGAGGTCTTTGCACATGTGAGAGTCGGTGAGCGAATCCTCTTCGACGACGGGAAAATAGAAGGTATCATCGATACAGTCGAAGCGGATCAGTTTGAGGTCTTGATCACCCGAGCCAAAGAGACGGGTTCAAAATTGAAAGCCGAAAAGGGCATAAATTTTCCGACCACCGACCTCGGGATCAGCGGTCTTACCCAAAAAGACCGAGAGGATCTCCATTTCATAGCTGCCCATGCCGATGTTGTGAATTTCTCGTTTGTCAGCCGCAAGGAGGATGTGACCGAGCTCTACGATGAGCTGGAGAAGCTTGGCGCGCTCAACCGGTTGAGTGTCATATTGAAAATAGAAACTCGGCGGGCTTACAACAACCTCGCTCCCATACTCTTCGAAGCCATGAGGGCGCGCTACGTGGGGGTCATGATCGCTCGTGGCGACCTGGCGGTGGAGACGGGATGGGACCATATCGGGCGAGTACAGCGGGAATTGGTCCTGCTGTGTAGTGCAGCGCACATTCCAGTCATCTGGGCCACCCAAGTACTCGAAAGTCTGGCGAAGAAGGGCTTGCCCTCCAGATCCGAAATTACAGACACTACTTCTGCCATTAAAGCCGAGTGCGTCATGCTCAACAAGGGGCCGTACATTACCGAAGCGATCCGACTGCTTGATACGATCCTAGCAGATATGGAAAGCCTTCAGGAAAAGAATGCACCCATGCTTCCGCAACTCAAAAAGCTAGCTTTGTAAGGCTACGATCATCTAAATTCAGGATAGTCTGGGTTACAATGGCACCGATTATCGTGCCACTTGCATGACCATCCTTTGATAGGATGAGCTTTCAAATTAACTTGTCTGTGATCGGTTGAGATGTCTCCAGCAGCGGGGAGTCTATAGGCCGTTATCTGAGTAGTGGCAAACAGCATTTTGATGCTCATCAAAAAG
>JBCCXG010000295.1:0-7459 GCA_039191945.1 Bacteroidota bacterium | reverse complement strand
TGCGGTGGCAGCGCATTACGGCTCGATTTCGATTGTGACCTTTGTCGCGGCGACATCCGTATTGGAAGCCCAGGGAATTGCCGCCGAAGGCTATATGGTTGCCGCCGCGGCCGTGATGGAGGCACCAGTACTCATATCCTTGGTATTTGTGTAATAATAACGCAAATATTTCAATTAGTGTTACATGTACGCAAAATATTTTATAGATCAGGTGATATGGATGGGTCCGGAGTTACAATTCTATATTGATTCCTTGCTGTACCAATTCAAAGTAGCGGTGTTCATCAAACTCGTACATATAGCCGGGCCTTCCGGCTCCTTTCAGGGCTTGCCGTTCATTGGTTTCTTTTACAAAACCGAACCGCATGATCTTCTTTTTGAAGTTGCGACGGTCTACCGGTTTTCCCAAGACTGCCCCGTAAAGCTTCTCCAATTCGGAAAAGGGGAAGCGCTTTTCCAATAGTTCGAATCCTATGGGTTGGTAGACGATCTTTCCTCTGAGCCGCTCGATCGCTTTCTCGATAATGGCCCTGTGGTCAAAAGCCAGTTCTGGCAGGTGGTTTACATTGAACCAGGCAACTTCGTTGGCATCCGTAGCGGCTTTCACTTGAAACACGGAAGGTTTGACCAATCCGTAGTAAGCGACGGATATGACGCGGTTGCGTGGGTCCCGCTCGAGGGCACCAAAGGTGTAGAGTTGCTCGAGATAATTGATGGAGATACCGGTCTCCTCGTGCAACTCTCGCTCTACCGCTGCTTCGAGCGTTTCTTCGTAAGAAACCAAACCACCCGGCAGGGCCCAATAGCCTGCAAAGGGTTCGATGGCACGTTTGATGAGCAAGAGGGACAGACCCTCTTCTGAGGTGTAGCCGAAGACTACTGCATCGACCGAAACGCGAATCGCTTGATCATCACTCACAGGCTAAAGGTAGGGAGTCTCAATCGCAAGGGCAGGTGTCAGCTTCGAAAAGAGAGGTATCGTACTTGATTCAAGCGCACGAAGGGACTCAATTCTCAGGTGCATTGGAGGACACGCGGAAGGTCTCTTTGACAGTTACGGGTCGTCCGTCGGGAGTGATTCCCTGAATTTCTAATTGATAGTCCCCCGGAACTTGCGACGTCCAAAAGGAGATATCCAGCATTCCATCTTCGGGAACTATTCGGAGGGGCTGCCAGGAAAGATGGGTACGATAGTCGGCATGGCGTCGGTCCGTGGGAGTAGCATAGGCTTCCGTAGGTTGGTACGGTTGGGTGGGGGTCAGCGATACTTGGCGACTCTTGGAGGGTGTGTCCCAGGCATCACCACCGTAGGTGTGCAAGGCGATGATTCCATCGAACATCTTCTTTCCAAAAAAGTACTTTTTGCTGAGGACATCAATTCGTTCCACGAGATAGGGCGAGATGCTCAATACCGCCTCGGAGGTGACCAGTACACCGTCGATGAGTAAAATCGATTCCCCTCCTGCTTGTCGGTGCTCATAGTCTGTTTCAGTTCTGAGGTTGATGCGAAAGTTCTGCTCGTTCTTGCTGACTCCCACGAAGGGAACGAACTCAATGAACGTATCCCGCATCGTGGGGAAGCGTGTAAAGTCGTCTAAACGATAGCTTCTGAATCCGTAAACCTGCGGTACGCCAACGAGCAAAGTATCTGGAGAAAGGTCATAGTAGGCATTTTCGATTTGATTATAGACGCTACGCTGAATATAAGAACGTACTCGCGCGCTGTCAAAAACTAAGGGTGTTGTAGGTAAGTCCTCCGGATAGTTGGCATAGAATTCATCAAGGATGAAGAGCCGATATTTTTCATCTACGTCGATGGTTGAGAAGTTAGTATTGAGGGGCAGTTGCTGACTGATGTCGCGGGACGAGGTCCCTTCTTCGGTAGTTTCTCGCTGTTTGGCATTCTCGAATACATCGAAGACCGCCCGATCCATCCGGATCTCTGAATCATAGTCCAGCAAGAAGGTTCCATTGCTGGTGGATTGAGCGATCCGCAGTTGATAGGGTTGTGAGGGAATGGAGAGCGCAATGGACAGATCCGATTCACCTTTGTCTTCTCTATTGGTGACGATGCCCTCAATCAAGTCCGAGCGGTACTCTGGAAGCCATCTGACATCTTCTCTGTCCACGATGGATTTGGTCCATCGGCTTGTCCGCTGAAAGTGTTGGTAATCATCAGGTTCGATTTGCCGCAGGTCCAGTGCATTATGAACATTGCTTAAAAGGTGGTGTGCCGTGAGGTCAACGGTGGAGTGAAAGCTGTCCTCGATTCTACTCACACTGACCGACGCACTGGTTCCTGGGACAAGCTGATATCCGCGACTCACCTGCTCTCGATGGTTGAGGAGGGTGGTTTTGGCTGAGCTTAGATCGACAACGGGTCGATCCCCATTGAGAAAGATGACCTCGCTTAGGGTATCTCGCTCGTCGATCAGTAGCGCGCGTAGCGTAGCCTCCGGTAATTCTGCCCTATTGATTCGCAATGGACCGCTTGTAGGCCAGTCTTTCGTGACCAAAACCTGTTGGGAGGAGTGGAGTTCGAAACGCATCGTTCTTTTCGTGAAGTTGGGACCGGCCCGTAGATCAGCCGTGATCTGCTCTTCAACAACTTTCACCTCAAGGCTAGCACAATCGGAACAGGCAGGCTGGAGATCGAAAAATTTGAAGCCTTCAGACCCTTCGAGGATGATCTGGTAAGTCACACCTTTCTTCGGAGTGAAACTTGCCTGGGCAACGCCGGCTTCATTGGTGATAAACGAGATGCCCGCAGCATCGTCGGAGGCAAGTACTCGTCCTTTGAGCTGAGCAGGTCTTCGGCCTTGCATCACTTGTATGGAGAACGTATTTTCCGTACCCATGATCAGTTGATTGTCCTGCATAAAAGACCTCAATTGTAGGGTCTGATCTTCATCAGGTCGCTTCAGTTCCTCGTAGGGATTGATGACATGTATCGAGGTTTGAAAGTACTCACCCCAATTGCGCATCCAGCGCGTATAAGCAGTCAAGTGATATGCACCACTTTTCAGGAGCGAAGGGACGAAGTATTTGCCAGCTCCTCGCCCATCAGTGATCGCTAGCTTCGCCTGGTGAATCACACTCCCCTTTTCATCCAACAGCTCCACGTAAAGGAATTTGCTCAAGGAGCTTAACTTTCCACTCGCCTCACTCCTCACAAAGGCCGAGTAATGCAGGGTTTCTCCGACCAGCAGGTCCGCACTATTGAGATGTAAATAGACCTCTTCCTTGACGTTCTCTTGACTCATGGCACCCACGGCCACCATGTTCAATAGCAACAGAATTTTCCATCGCAAACTCATGGCCAAAAATCGGGTTTATTGATTTCCCCGAAGAGCCTGCAGTCCGTACAGGACCTTGGCCCGACCACCGCGGGAGGAGGAGGGAATCCGTACAGTATGACGATATTAGACGAGGGGAAGTTACCAAAATAATCCCCTAGCTCGTTTTGTGGGACAGTATCTAGGCTCATCATGCATTGATCTGATCGCCTAGCCTTAAACCCATCATCTAGGAAGTCACCTGGGACGAAAATGTCACGAATCTCATTCACAGCAGCTACTTCGAAATACCCTAAGACCGGTATAGATGGGTCGCCTTCGACTGCAATGTTTCCCACAATCAGCCCTCTTTGTTCATCAAAGAAGCTCCCTGCGGATTCGTTGGTTTCCTTTACTTCCCGGTAGTAGTCATAGGCCGATGAGGATATGGAGTATTGCTTCAAGATTAGCGAATAGCGTGTGCGTAACTGTTCGTCAGATTCGCTTACAAAGCGGACCGGGAATTCTACAATACTATTTTCGGCCAGGCCCGCACTGGTCGAAATGAGCAGCTCCTCGGAGGCTTTGGTAAAATAGCAGTCGATCAGTGAGGTATCTCTAAAGGCCAAGGTGCTTGTTTCCTGGTCCCAAGAGTACTGTGATCCGAAGCGCAATTTGATCTGGTGGGTTTCTATGAAATCAAAACGGTAGCTCCTCGCTTTGTCAATATCCCCTCGAGCGTCCAATAGGAATTGAATCCCAAGCTCCGTAGTACCGTTGTCCATAGGAAGGGCCAGGTACCGACCATAGACGCTGTCGATAGGGATCGTCTCTAGCATTGTTTCTTGCGGAGTGACAAGCGCTAGATCACCCACTGTAGCGTGCAAGGTATACCCACGGCCGACCTCGCCCGCCACATTCGGTGCCGTTTGGTACACCCCGGTCGAAGTCTCTTCGAATTCTATCCTGCTCCCGTCGTCCACCTCGATCCAGACGTTGGCTCCAGACACGAGCTCCTGGTCCTCGCCGTCCAGCGGAATCGAGTAGCTGATGGTGACGGTATGTGCCTTGGTCTCATTGGTGAATGAGGCGTCCACAACCAAGATCTCCTCCGTCTCTAATACTTCGAAGTCGAAGGGGGCGGTACATCCCAATAGCGTACCTATTAATATCCCGATGAGTAGGTAGTTGCTCATGCTAAAACGAGAAGTTATAAGTCAAGGTAGGGATCGGATCTTTGAACACAAGCAGCTTATTTCCCTGGACGAACTCTCCGTCCAGATTGAAGAATACAGAATACACATTGTCTCTTCCTAGCAAGTTGTATACCGAAAATGTCCAAGACGAGTGTGCTAGTTTTTTGATTTTGTGTGTCCCCTCTATGTTCACCCCCAGATCCATTCGGAAATAATCAGGGATGCGGAAAGCATTGCGGTCGGAATACAGGATATTTTCCGAATTTTTGAAACGCCACTTGCCAACGGGGTAGGTGACTGGCACGCCGGTGGCGTAGACCACATTCAATGTCATCGAAAGCCTTCGGCTAAATTTGTAATTGGTGATTGAGTTGAGATAGTGCGGCTTGTCATAAGCCGTGGGGAAGTAGCTGCCGCCGTTGATCACTTCTTCTGGGAAATCACCATCCAATTGAATCAATGACCTAGAATAGGTGTAGTTGATCCAACCCGTCCACCAACCGTTATTTTTCTTGACCGAAAGCTCCACACCATAGGCGCGACCGGGACCCTGCAAGATGCTGGTCTCTATGGCTTTGTTGAATTGTAAGTCAGCACCCACCTTGAAGTCCACGAGGTTGCTGATGTCCTTGTAGTACACTTCTGCTGAGGTTTCAATGGTGTTTTTCCCATAATAATTCTTGTAATATCCAAGGGATATCTGGTCAGCGACCTGGGGAGCAATGTGTTCATTGGAGATTCGCCAATTGTCCGTTGGGGCGATGGAAGCGGCATTGAGCAGTAAATGAATGTATTGTCGTGTCCTATTGTAGCTCAATTTGATAGAACTGGTTTCATTGAGCGAGTAGCGACCCGAAAGACGCAACTCGGGTCCATGATAGGTTGCTCGCACCTCATTGTTTTCGTAGGATACTTCTGCCACGCGGTTGGTCGCGCTCCTGGGACCTCTGTCACCGTACACAAAACCTGTGCCAGGTCCCAGCGCTTGGAAAAAGGAGTACCGTAGGCCACCTTGAAGGGATAGGTCTTCTGAGACATTGTATTGCGTGGAGAAGAAAGCGGCGCTCTCGAGTCCCTGCTCCTCTTCAAGGTCATCCGGCAGTACGATGGATGCCTGTCCTGCTGGTCGCTTTTCTCCAGGTTGAATAGAAAAGTGTTTGGATTCAATGCCAAAATTGTGGTTGAGGCGTTCGCCCATGGACCAATCGAAGTTGGCCATAGCGCTCGTCTCTCGGAGTCCGTAGTCGACCGTAAATGCCTGGCTGGCCAATTCATCGTACTTGATTTCGTACTGGTAGCGGCTGTGACTGACCCTGAAGTCCGCTTGTAGGGCTTCGTTGAAGACGTGCCGCCAGTTGGCGGTAAAGACCTCATTCGTGTAAGAGTAATCTGAAAAGGAGAGCAGCGTGTCCGCGGATAGCTTGAAACGATCGAAACTGCGATAAGCCGTTACCGAAAATTCGTCGTTGTTTTCCCATCGATGATGGACTTTCGCAAGCACATCGTAAAAGCTCACGTCTTGGTTGGCCAGTGCTGAATTGCTGATCTGATCAATGACAAAATCGGAGTAAGTAGCCCGGCCGCTTACCATGACAGACGGACCGTTTTTTCCGATGGGCGTTTCTACCATCAAGCGAGAAGTGACCACCCCGAGGCCGCCACTAGCGGAGAACTTCTCTTTATTCGGGACTTTGGTAGCGATGTCAAATACAGACGATAGCCTTCCTCCATAGTTCGCGGGAATGCCGCTTTTGTAGAGTTCCATCCCCTCGATGGCCGCGGCGTTGAAGACACTGAAGAACCCGAAAAAGTGATTGGTATTATAGACCGGGGCGCCATCTAGGAGGAACAGGTTTTGGTCGGCTTTGCCACCCCGGATGTTGATCCCCGCAGCTCCCTCTCCCAAATTCTGGACGCCTGAAGTGGTGGTGGCTACGCGAATGATGTCTGCCTCACCCAAAATCGCAGGTACGATCTTGATGTTCTCTTTGTTGATTTTGGTCAGGCCCATTTGCGTACTCTTTACGTTGAATTCGCGATCAGCGCTAACGGTCACCGCATTAAGCGCAATGACATCTATGTCCATCGCCACATCCAATCGACCATCTGACAGTGCGATCACTTCCCGGTAAGTATTTTTCATATTGAGTGACTGCAACTGTAGGGTCTGTCTTCCCGAAGGAAGCGTGATCGAATAGAATCCATCTGCGCTGCTACTTGTACCAATGAAGGGACTTTGTATGTAGACCAGCGCACCTTCGACAGGATTGCCACTATCCGTCTCGGTGATGTATCCGGCAATGGTCGTTTCACCCCCTTGGGTGAATAAATTGCGGCTCCCTACTTCATAGGTTTTATCCTCGGGCCTCTCGGAGTTAGCATCATACTCCCTGGAGAAAACATACCCCGACGTAATCAATTCCTGGTCCACTGTTTCATCGAGAAAAGAGGCAATGGCCGGTTCAGTGATGATGGGTGTATTGTCTGTCAGGATGATATGCTCACCCTCCTGATGAAAGGAAATACTTGTAGTGGCGAAAAGGGCTCTTAGGTAGCTCGGCAGGTCGTCTCGGGCTACATTGGGCTGGGCTGTAGTGATGCCTTTTAGCCAATCCTCCTTGTAAAAGAATTGATAGCCTTGATTCTCCAGCACCGCAATATGTTCCAAAAGGTTGACGGAATCGGCCCTCGACTGGCCTTGAGCATGCAAGACGATACTGTACAGACCGATGATGAGCAGTTTCTTTATCATCCCTGGTCGAGTTGCTCGCAAAATGATAATAGGCGGACATAATGGGCATCGTTTCCCCGCTGAATCTTCAGGCGCCGGGTGCGGATAAACCTTTTGATTACCTTTTTGTGTGGGTAATACCTGAGCAGGAAGTCCCGCTTTCCCCTCATGGGTGAAAATCCATTCTTATCATCTATGAAGTACTGCACGCGTTGATCAAATTCAATCCCTTGGTGGCTAACTCTCGATGTCTTCGT
>JBCCXG010000294.1:0-7467 GCA_039191945.1 Bacteroidota bacterium | reverse complement strand
GTGGTAGCTACTATCATCTTGACGAAGTTCGGGCGATTCGTGCAGAGTGTGACAAATTGGACCTTCGCCTGCATCTGGATGGTGCTCGATTCTTCAACGCTTTGACTGAGACAGAGGACCTCCCTAGCGATCATGGTCGGCTGTTTGATACCATTTCCGTGTGCTTTTCCAAGGGGCTCGGAGCGCCGGTGGGGTCGGCATTGGTCGGGACAGCAGCGGACATCAAGCAGGCGAAACGTGTCCGCAAAGCGCTAGGTGGTGGGATGCGTCAAGCGGGCTACCTGGCAGCGGCTTGCATTTATGCCTTGGAGCACCACATCGAGCGACTGACTGAGGATCATATTCGGGCCCGGTCGATTGGGGAGATGGCAGCGGCATTGCCCTTTGTCCGTAGGGTCTATCCCGTGCGGACCAATATCATCATCGTCGAGCTTGACAATCGGTCTGAGACCTGGATGCTCGACGAACTCAAAAAGCATGGGGTATTAGCGGTGGGCTTTGGCCCTGGGCTGGTCCGATTCGTCACGCATCTTGATTTTACTGATGATCACTTGCATCAGTTGGAAGAGGTCTTCAAGCAAATGGCTTCGGCCTAACTCGTTTTTGGACATAATTCCGGAGGATCGCTAATTGCTGACCGACATCCTATCCAAATTCATTCGTTTTGCTGCCGTGGGGGCCAGTGGTGTTATCATTGATTTTGGTATTACTGGGGTGCTCAAAGAGAAGTTGGGAGCACACAAATACTTGGCTAATAGCATCGGATTTGTGACCGCAGCCTCTAGCAACTACGTGCTTAATCGTATCTGGACATTTGCCAGTACCAACCCTCAAATCGCTCTGGAGTACAGTAAGTTTCTCGGCGTATCGCTGGCGGGATTGGCGATTAACAATTCCTTGCTTTGGTACTTTCATCAGCGCCGAGGCATCAATTTTTACTGGGCCAAGGCCATAGCTATCGTCTTGACGACGGCATGGAATTTTTCCTTTAATTTCCTTTTTACATTCGTCACGTCATAGCCACTCATGCCCAGAGATCCTTACGCCCGCAAACTCCTCTTCTTTCTACTGATCGTCGGCGTGGTCAGGATTGTGATCATCACTTTCACTGGACTGGGCCCTGGAGAGTCCTACTATTTCCGAGGAGTACATAATCTCCAGCTTAGCTACTTTGATCAGCCGCCGCTTTTCTTTTGGGTCAGCGGTCTCAGTGTCGCGTTGTTCGGTGAGAGTAACTTTGCGTTGCGTCTACCTGCTGTTCTGTTCTTCACGGGCACCAGCTGGTTGCTATTTGTCATTGCCAGGAGACTTTTCAGTAGCAGGGCTGGCTACTTCGCTGCCATTTTGATAAACCTCAGCGCCGTTTTCACCATTAGCGTTGGCAACTGGCTCCAACCCGATGCGCCCCTCATGTTTTTTTGGCTGGCCTGCGTTTACTGCGTCCTGAGGGTGCTATTTCCGGAGGTCAAAAGCTCACGGCTGGACCTTCGTAGCAACCGCGAAACGTACATATGGTGGATCTTGACGGGCGTGACGATGGGTCTCACGACGCTGAGCAAATACCATGTACTCTTTCTAGCCGCCGGAGTCTTTCTGTTTGTGATCACCAACAAAACCCAGAGGCACTGGATCTACCATCCAGGACCGTACATTGCCCTGCTGATCAACTTACTATTTTCGCTGCCGATCTTGATTTGGAATGCGCAACACGAGTGGATCTCCTTTACTTTTCAGGGAGCTAGGGCCGGAAGTCAGGAGGAGTTCAGGCTGCATTTCGATTGGTTTTTCAGGAGTATTATGGGCCAGATGGTCTGGCTCACGCCCTGGGTTTGGTTGCCTTTGACCTGGCAGCTAATCGTGAGCTTTCGACGTCGAGGCGAGGAGGTGTTTGGCTTTGTTTTTTGGACGGCGATCCTCCCGATCGTTTTTTTCACCGTCATCACCCTATGGAGCAACTTACAATTTCACTTTCATTGGCAGGCGCCAGGCTATATGATGCTCTTTATCCCTCTTGGGCATTTCACCGCGCAAAACCTTGAGGGTACCGGCAAGTGGCGAAGGATCACCTCCCGATGGATCAATGCATCAGCTATTTGCACGATTCTGGCAATAGCGGTCCTCACGCTCCACACCGTGACGGGTTTTTGGCGCAGCTACGGGCCCAAGTGGGTGGCGCAGCAGCTAGGGCAAGGAATCGACCCGACCATCGAGGCGGTCGACTACTTGGACATCACTGAGAGGTTTCAACAAGAGGGATGGTTAGAAGATGAAAATATCTTTATCGGCGCTACCCGATGGTGGCTCGCGGGGAAGGTCGATTGGGCGCTCAAAGGGACAAAGGAGGTAATTGTGTTTCACCGCGACGCACGCAACCTGGCTTATCTGGTAGACCCGAATGCGTCGTTAGGCAAAGATTGCATCGTCATCACTCGTGGGCACCAATCCAATATTGCCCAATATGTCGAGCCGCATTTTGCCCAGGTGGCTCAGCTCGAAGACATCTGGATTACGCGTAGTGGCGTAGAGGAGATGAAGCTGGAAGTCTACTATTGCCACGATTTCCAAGTACCCAAGACGCCCCTCGAAGACCTACCGGTTTACCGACAGCTAACTGGACGCTCACCTTTTTGACTGCCTTGGAAGGCAAGCGTCAAAACGCAGGTCGTAAAGTCACCTTTGCCTGCCGGTCCGAACCTGGTCGGAGGGTCAGAGAATAGTCGAAACCTGGGAAGGAGTCATCGAGCAGCTCCAGGTCGATGTTTTCATAGATGCGCCGTAGGATGATCTCCAACTCCATCAGGGCAAAATGATTGCCGATGCACACCCTCGGGCCGCCTCCAAAAGGAAAGTAGCTAAACTTGTGCCTAGGCTCGCCCGATAGGAATCGTTTGGGATTGAAAGTATCTGGGTCTTCCCAGTACTCTGGCAAGCGATGTACGACATATGGGCTGAAGATCACACTACTACCCTTGCGGATTTGATATTCACCAATCTGATCGTCGCCACGAGCAATTCTACTCACCGCCCAAATTGGCGAGTGGTAGCGCAGCACTTCGTTGATAAGTGCCTTGATGTACTCCTGATTGTCACTTTGCAAAGCCCGCTGAAAGTCTTCCTTCACCGCCGGGTTGGACTCCAACTCATAGATCGCCCAGAAGGCCGCTACGGCAGTGGTCTCATGCCCGGCAAGGAAGAAGGTCATGATCTCGTCCTCTAGCTGCTGGCCAGATAGGGTATTGCCCTCATCATCTCTCGCCTCTAGTAAGTGACTCAGCAGGTCATTCCCTTTTTTGGCTTCTTTTTCATGGATCATGGCTTTGATCAGACCCTTCAGTGTACGGATGCCTTGCCGAAACTGCCGATTAGTTCGCGTCGGTAGCCAGAGGGGTACGCTGATCGGAGAGGTGATGCGTTTGATTCCCTCACGCATAAGCTGCGGCAGGTAGCGTTGGATGACACTCCCTCGCTGCTCCAGATCCAAACCTAGCAGCGACCGGCTGATGATGGAAAGGGTCAGCTTCGTCATCTCCCCCGTCAGCGACACATGACTTCGCTTTTTCCACTCAGAGAGCATCAGGTCCACTTCTTCGCGCATCACCTGGGCATAAGATTCGATCCGCTCTTTATGGAAGAGTGGCTGGGCGAGCCGACGATTTTTCAGCCAAAAAGAGCCATCGCTGGTCAGTATCCCATTGCCAAGCAGTAGCCCCAACCTTTTGTAAGCGAGCCCTTTGTTGTAGTTCTTATAGTTCTCTTGGAGGACATACTGGATATGATCGGGATTATTGAGGGAAATCAGCTCTCGTGTCGCGACGCGGTATCGGAAGATTTCGCCATGCAGCTTCTGTTTCCTCACCAGATAGTCCAGAGGGTTTGCCACATACTGTCGAAAATCACCAATAACTGAAGCCCTCTTCGTAATGAGTGGGACGGATTGTTGCATTCTGCTTGTCTATGAGTCTCTAACTGTAAGGGCGTCAGTAGCGAAGTTTGAATTTAACTATTTTTCAGCAAGTAGGGTTGCACTCACACCCGGATTTCACGGGTGACTAGACCACTTTTTTGGTGTTCAAATAGCAAGATTTGGGTGGGATAGTTGCGATTCGGGAGCTTAGATTCGCAGCTATGTCCAACGCCCGAATGTCCAACGTCCTGCTCTTCGTGCTTCCGGCACTGATCTGGGGCTCTACTTGGTACGTCATCAAGTTCCAACTGGGCGTGGTGCCTCCCTTGTGGTCAGTAGTCTATCGGTTTTTACTTGGAGGGCTGATCCTGGTCGCTTATTGCGTGCTGAGAGGTGTGAGGATGCGCTTTGCCGTCCGGGAGCACGCCCGGATCCTTATGCAAGGCGTCTTCTTGTTTGGACTCAACTACTGGTTAGTATACATAGCTGAGGAGGAACTCACCAGCGCCCTGGTTGCCGTTGCTTTTTCTACCATCATCTTTTTCAACATTGCCTTTGGTACCATCTTCCTGCACCGCAAAACCGAACGTAAGGTGCTGCTCGGCGCAGTGCTTGGCCTCTTGGGCACCGTCCTGCTGTTCTATCAGGATCTGCAGCAGCTGGACTATGATCAGTGGCCCGTGTTCAGTATTGTGGTTTGCATACTTTCTGTGGTCTCCGCCTCTCTCGGCAACGTTACCTCGGCCGCCAATCAGCAAGTTGGTATTCCTGTTTTGCAGACTAACGCTTATGGTATGCTTTACGGTGCGTTCATGATGTCGCTCATTGCCCTGGTTTCTGGTACGGCACCCGCTTTTGAGGCGACTTCAGCATATATCGGCTCGTTGCTTTATCTGTCTTTATTTGGCAGTATTGCCGCCTTTGGCTCCTACCTCACCTTGGTGGGGAGGATGGGTGCCGATCGCGCGGCGTACGTGCTCATCGTCATTCCAGTGATTGCCTTGCTACTCTCCATGGCACTTGAAGACTATGCCTTCCGCGCATTTGCCATGATAGGGATTTCGTTGATTTTGGTGGGGAACCTGATCGTACTGAGAAAGTAGTTGGGCCAGGAGCAGCTCCTGCCGTGCTACTAGCTAATGGCATGCCGGCTCTCCCCGGTGCCCCACACGTAGACCTTTTGGCGTGCCAACTCGGTGAGGGGCAGGCCGACGTGCTGCCCACGATCCGGGCTAGGTGGCCAGGTCGTACCTCCGATGGCGAGAAAAAATCTGTGAAGAGCGCGAATCCATTTTTGCACAATCTCGTCTACTATCACGGACGATATCCCAACTTTTTCGCTCTGCCGCGACGGACTATTCACCCAGGGCGATTTGTAAAACACAGGCCGCTATGAGAATCTTGGTACTTAAGTCAAATATCAACACTCCGGATGATCAGGTTCTCCTCCAGCCCGCTTTCGATGCCCATCCCGCTATCTATCGATGGTCAGTGGATACGGAGGATTGCGACAAAGTACTTCGCATAGAGGCCGCGGATGAGCTGTCCTACGAGCAAGTCATCGCGATAGCAGGGGAGCGGGACTTCTATTGTGAGGAATTGACCTACTGATTGACCGGATACCTATGGACGTCTTGCTTCGACCGTAGGTATCGATAGGCATTCATGGGTTTTCTTCTTTGGCAGCAATCGGCGAACTTGGGACGAGCAAAAATCGAAGAACCAATGACTGAACGGGAAGCCATCATAGAGATTGTCAATAAGCTGTATATCTACACAGATTTTCGACAGTGGGATCAGTTGCAGGATGAGGTATTTGCTCCGGAAGTCTTTCTGGACATGACCTCGATGGGAGGGAAGGCGGAAGATACGACCCCCGCCGCTATTTGCGCGATGTGGGAGGAAGGTTTCAAAGGGCTGGATGCTGTCAATCACCTGGCGGGAAACTATTTGGTGAAGCTCACGACCGATGGAGAAGCTGAGGCCTTTGCTTATGCCACGGCGACTCACTACAAAGCCTCCGCGACTCGAGGCAAGACCCGCGAATTTGTGGGTACCTATGACTTTAAACTGAAGCGACTTGATCACGGCTGGCGCATCTATCACTTCGTGTATGAGCTGAAGTATGCGAGTGGGAATATGGATTTGGCATAGTTTTTAAGTTGTTATGTTTATGAGTTTTTAGTTAGATGGAGTATTCATTTGAAAGGCTGGAGGTTTGGAAGAAGTCGAGAGCGTTGGTGAAGCACGTTTACGATACCACGAGGTCTTTTCCAGAGGAGGAAAAGTTTGGTCTGACGAGTCAGATAAGGCGTGCGGCTGTCTCCATAAGTAGCAACATTGCGGAAGGAAGCACTCGACGAAGCCCCAGAGATCAAGCTCGATTTTATGAGATCTCCTTTGGGAGTCTTATCGAGGTTCTTAATCAACTCGTACTGGCTAGTGACCTGGAATATGTCTCTGCCGACTCACTCCGAGGCTTACGGGAGCGAATCGATGAGATAGGTCGTATGCTCCACAGTTTAAGAGAACGCGCTAGAACATGAGAAATACTGTCATACAGAAACTTATCAACTCATAAACCTAACAACTTAGCGATGTTTCAATCTACTGCTCCTCTTGCCGAACGTATGCGCCCCAACTCACTCGATGATCTCGTCGGACAGGAGCATTTGGTGGGGGAGCATGGTGTGCTACGGCGAGCGATCCGTGCAGGACGGGTGCCGTCTATGATCCTCTGGGGTCCTCCGGGTACGGGTAAGACGACCATTGCCAATATCATCGCCAACGAGGTAAAAATGCCCTTTCACACCCTCAGCGCTATCAGCGCAGGAGTCAAAGAGGTGCGAGAGGTCATTGCCAAGGCCCGGCCTGGTAGCAAGACGATCCTTTTTATCGATGAGATTCATCGGTTCAACAAAGCTCAGCAAGACGCTCTGCTCGGCGCTGTGGAGAAGGGGGCCATTACCCTGATCGGCGCAACCACCGAAAACCCTAGTTTTGAGGTCAATTCGGCCTTGTTGTCCCGCTCACAGGTCTATACCTTAAATGCCCTGGACAAGAAGAACCTGATGGCCATCGCGGAACACGCATTGGTAGAGGACCACGATTTGAAGCAGCTCACGGTCAAGCTTCAGGAGACGGAGGCGCTCTTCAACCTGTCGGGAGGCGATGCCCGCAAACTGCTCAATCTGCTTGAGCAGGTCATCAAGAACATTGACGAAGAGGAGAAGGTCATTCTCAACGAAGCTGTGGTCGAGGTGGCTCAGCGCAAGACCGTGCTCTACGACAAAGATGGCGAGATGCATTACGATGTGATCTCAGCCTTCATCAAGTCGATCCGTGGCAGCGACCCTAATGCAGCGGTGTACTACCTGGCACGGATGATCGAGGGTGGAGAAGATGTGAAGTTCATCGCTCGTAGGCTAGTAATCCTCGCTTCTGAAGATATATGCAATGCCAACCCGACAGCACTTGTACTGGCGACCAACACGTTCCAGGCGGTCAACCTGATTGGCTATCCCGAGAGTCGGATCATCCTCAGCCAATGCACGACGTACCTT
>JBCCXG010000293.1:0-7473 GCA_039191945.1 Bacteroidota bacterium | reverse complement strand
CCTGCCAAGTTCACGACGCCGGATGCGCTACAACTAAATGAGTTGCTGCAAGAGATGGTTGATATGGGTTGTACTCACTGTTTCATGGAGGTGAGCTCCCATGCCCTGGTCCAGCAGCGGGTGGCGGGCGTCACTTTTGCCGGAGCCATCTTCACTAACATCAGTCACGATCATCTTGACTTCCATAAGACCTTCGATGCTTACATCGAAGCCAAGAAGATGCTGTTTGATGATCTGAAAGGAGAGGCATTTGCATTGGTCAACATCGATGACAAGCGGAGCCGGATCATGCTCCAAAATACCAAGGCATCTAAATACTCTTTTGGCATCAAAGGGATGGCGGACTACAAAGGCAAGATCCTGACCGATTCTATGCAGGGGTTGCAAATGGACATCGACAATCATGAAGTGTGGTTTAAGCTGGTGGGCGAGTTCAACGCCTACAATCTGCTCACGGTGTATGGAACTGCCGCCTTGCTTGGAGATGATAAGGAGCAGGTTTTGGCCACACTTTCCAATCTAGAGGGCGCAAGAGGTCGTTTCGAATTGGTACCCAATGATGAAGGTATTATCGCCATTGTCGACTATGCTCATACCCCGGATGCGCTGGAAAATGTGCTCAAGACCATTGGCAAGTTGCGCACGAAAAATGAAACACTGGTCACTGTGGTTGGATGCGGAGGAGATCGGGATCGGGAGAAGCGTCCAAAGATGGCAGAAGTCGCGGCAAAGTACAGCGACAAGGTGGTGTTGACCTCTGATAATCCACGCACGGAAGACCCAGAGCGGATTTTGCAGGATATGCTACAGGGCATCAGCAAATCAGACGAGCGAAAGACGCTCAAGATTGTGGACCGATTGGAAGCGATCAAAGTGGCATGCCATATGGCCACCAAGGATGACATCGTGCTCATTGCCGGCAAAGGACATGAGGACTACCAAGAGATCAATGGCGAGCGCTTCCCTTTTGATGATAAGGAAACCGTAAAATCAATCTTGAACCAGGAATAATGCTTTACTACCTGTTTGATTATTTGGAAAATGAATTTGACCTCGTGGGAGCGGGGGTTTTCCAATATATCTCCTTCCGGGCAGGTATGGCGGCGCTCTTGTCATTACTGATCACCATTGCATTTGGGAAAAGACTCATCCAAACGCTCAGGAGATTTCAAATCGGTGAGTCGATAAGAGACCTCGGGTTGGAGGGTCAAATGGAGAAACAAGGTACTCCCACGATGGGAGGCATCATCATCATCCTGGCCATTGTCGCTCCCACGTTGCTCTTTGCAAGGATAGGCAGTGTGTACATCATTCTTTTGTTGATAGCGGCGCTTTGG
This sequence comes from Bacteroidota bacterium, assembly GCA_039191945.1. Classification (GTDB taxonomy): domain Bacteria; phylum Bacteroidota; class Bacteroidia; order Cytophagales; family Cyclobacteriaceae; genus JAWPMT01. Next base: position 6,136 of record JBCCXG010000293.1, on the reverse strand, counting down.
ATGGGTGTCATTGGGTTCATTGATGACTACATCAAGGTCAAGAAGAGGGACAAAGGCGGACTGAGAGGCAAGTTCAAAGTCATAGGTCAGTGCGTATTGGGGCTGCTTGTGGGTCTTGTCATCGTCTTCCATGAAGATATCGTGATCCGTGAGTTCCTCCCAGATGGGGAATTTGAAGACCGTAAGGCCTTGCTGACCACTATACCCTTCTTCAAAAACAATGAATTTCAATACGATTGGTTGCTTCCGGAGTTTTTGGCGGATTACAGCTGGGTACTGTATGTGCTTTTGGTCATCTTCGTCGTCACGGCCGTATCTAATGGAACCAATATTACCGATGGGATTGACGGTTTAGCCGCGGGGACCTCGGCTATCATCGGACTCACGTTGGCCATCTTCGCCTACCTCTCGGGCAATGCGATTTTCTCGGACTACCTCAATATCATGTACATCCCCAATACGGGAGAGTTGGTGATTTTCTGCAGTGCGTTCGTGGGTGCTTGCATTGGCTTCTTATGGTTCAATGCTCATCCTGCACAGGTATTCATGGGAGATACCGGCAGCCTGTCTTTGGGCGGGATTATTGCCGTCCTGGCTCTGGTGATACGCAAAGAACTGCTCATTCCCATCCTCTGCGGGATCTTTCTCGTGGAGTTGGTTTCGGTCATGGTCCAGGTCTTTTGGTTCAAGTACACCAAAAAGAAATACGGAGAAGGGAGGCGTGTCTTGATGATGTCGCCACTTCATCATCACTATCAAAAGCTGGGCCTCCATGAGGCCAAGATCGTTGCGAGGTTCTGGATCGTGGGGATACTCCTCGCCATTTTCACACTAGCCACATTGAAACTTAGATAAAGCAAGAAAATATGACAGTAGAGCAAATTGAAGCGAGAAGCAAGAAATTCCAGGAAAGAGCCTTGGGATTGCTTGAGTTGATGCCCAAGTCCGATCTGTTGGACTATTCTACGCTACTGAAGCGTCACGCGAAGCATCTGCATGATCTATTTAAGAAGCTGGTCACTGCGAGATCTTTAGAAGTTTTTTGGACTACACTCGAGAAGATGGAAGAGGTCATGGATGATCTCGTCTTTGAACTCGATAGACTGCATGACGTCAACTGTGTCATGCAGATCAAAGCGGTCGACGAGTTTATAAAGTTTGGTTACAACCTGCTTTCCATCTATTCCATCAGCTGTGATCAACTGATCAAGGCTAAGACAAAGGAGCACAAACTGATTTGATGAGGTAGATGGCAAAACGACTGGTCATATTAGGTGCGGGAGAAAGTGGAGTAGGAGCCGCAATACTTGGGAGCAAGATGGGCTATGACGTACTGGTCTCAGATCATGGGGCTATTGCGGCAGAGACTAAGGCCTTGTTTCACGAGATCGGTGTGGCCTTTGAAGAACAAGGGCACAGTGACCAGGTCTATTCGGCGAATATTGCTGTCAAAAGCCCAGGGATCCCCGAGCGGGTTCCGGTTGTCCAGCGACTTGTGCAGGAGGGGATAGAAGTGATTTCGGAGATAGAGTTTGGCTTTCGTCATTTGGGGGGTGGTCAAAAAGTGGTGGCCATTACCGGCACAAACGGCAAGACCACCACCACGCTGCTCACACATCATTTGATGAGCAACGCGGGGCTGAATGTAGCCCTTGGCGGTAATATCGGAACCAGCTTTGCAAGATTGGTAGCGGAGGGAGGCTACGACTATTACGTCGTCGAGGTCAGCAGCTTTCAATTAGACGGGATCGTTCACTTCAAACCTGATGTGGCGATCTTGTTGAACATTACCCCTGATCATCTGGATCGGTACAATTACGAGTTCAAGAATTACGTACGATCAAAATTTCGGATCATTGAAAACCTCACCAAAGAGGAGTGCTTTATCTACTGTTCCGATGATCGGACGATCAGTGAAGAACTAGCCCGCTACCATGTGGAATCCTGTCTTTTTGCGATTTCCGCGTCCAAGTCAGATCGAGCGGCCGCATATATGGACAATGGGCACCTGATCTTCAATTACCAATTCAAAGAAAGGGATCAATTTCATAAGGTTCCGGTGACGGAGATTGCTTTGATCGGGAAGCACAACATGATCAATACGATGGCCGCCGTATTGACTTCGTTGCATCTGGATGTTCGGATCGAAAAGCTCTACAAGGGCCTCAAGACTTTCAAAAACATCGCTCACCGACTGGAATTGGTCCGGGTTCTAGACGGTATTCGATACATCAATGATTCTAAGGCTACGAATGTCGATGCTGTTTTCTACGCTTTGGAGGGGATAGAGCAGCCGATCATTTGGATTGCCGGTGGCGTGGACAAGGGCAATGATTACACCCAGATAAGGGAGTTGGTAGGATCGAAAGTACGCCAGTTGATAGGCATCGGTACGGATAACGCACCATTGCGGATGGCTTTCGAGGGTATAGTCCCGATCACAGATGCTTCCAGCATTGAAGAAGCTGTGGATATCGCCAGGTCTGCGGCAGCAGCAGGTGATGTGGTATTGCTCTCTCCTGCTTGTGCCAGTTTTGACAGATTTAGGAATTATGAGGATCGAGGCGATCAATTCAAAGCAGCGGTTTCCGAACTCACCAACGATGAAAAGCTCTCGGTATGACGAATATTGAAAATATAAAGGGCTGGTGCTACCGCAATCTCAAAGGTGATCCCGTCATATGGTTCATTGTCTTTGTTCTGTCGCTCTTTAGCATCGTCGTTGTGTACAGTGCGACTGGAAGTTTGGCCTACAGAATGGAGGGTGGTGATACGGAACATTACCTGATCAAGCAATCAGCCCACGTGCTGCTCAGCTTACTGGCCATGTGGGTTGCTCATCGCATCGACTATCGCTACTACGCAAATATCTCCAGGCTATTGCTTTGGATATCAGTTCCGCTGCTGCTATTCACCTGGCACTACGGTACAAATATGAACGAGGCGTCGAGGTGGCTGACCATACCGGTACTAAATAGGGAATGGCAACCCTCTGACCTGGCGCAATTGGCCTTGCTCATCACGCTGGCGAGCATGCTGAGTAAGCGTCAAAAAAACATCAAAGACTTTCAACGGGCGATCACTCCCATGCTGCTTTGGATTGGCTTAATCTGTGGTCTGATCGCGATGACTAATATTTCCACTGCCGTATTGCTTTTCCTGACTTGCATGTTGCTCCTCTTCCTTGGGAGAGTACCCACCAAGTATCTAGCGATGCTTATTGTCATTGGTTGCTTCGCGGGGACGGCGGCCATCATACTGGGCCAAAGAGGAGAGACTGCCATGCATCGTATTGAACAGTGGGTCAACGGCGAAACGACCTTTCAGGCCGAGCAAGCATACATTGCCATTGCCTCTGGCGGCGTAGTAGGCAAAGGACCGGGTCAGAGCCAGCAGCGAAATTATTTGCCACATCCTTACTCGGATTTTGTCTATGCGATCATCCTGGAGGAATATGGACTGGTAGGTGGGATCATCGTATTGCTCCTCTACCTCGCCCTTCTCTACCGAGGAATGAATGCCGCCTACAACAGTGATCGACCTTATGGAGGATTACTATCGGCGGGCTTGAGCTTTGCTTTGGTACTGCAAGCTATGGTTAATATGGGCGTAGCGGTAGGCCTGGGACCTATCACCGGCTTACCGCTCCCACTATTAAGTATGGGAGGTACTTCTCAGCTTTTCACCGGTGTCTCCCTGGGCATTATCATCAGCGTAAGCCGCGGCAATAATGAGCGGATGGTCAAAAAAGTGAAAAAACAGTATGCTGAGGTCCCTGTAGCGGCCTGATCAGCAAGTGAAAGATGGCTGAAGGTAGAACATATCGGATCATGATAAGCGGTGGCGGCACCGGAGGGCATATATACCCAGCGATTTCCGTGGCTCAGGCCCTGAATTCGACGTTGTCCGAGGTGAAGATCCTCTTCGTTGGGGCCCAGGGAAAGATGGAGATGCGAAAGGTGCCTGACGCTGGCTTCGAGATTGTGGGCCTTTGGATTAGCGGCATCCAAAGGAAGTTGTCATTAAAGAATTTGCTCTTCCCCTTCAAGTTGGTGTCAAGCATATTTCGCTCTTACCAACTCATCCGTGAGTTTAGACCTGACGTTGTGGTGGGCTTTGGTGGTTTCGCCAGTGGTCCTTTGCTCTACGCTGCGGCTCGGCGCAAGATACCAACAGTCATCCAGGAGCAAAACTACTATGCCGGTCTGACCAACAAATGGCTCGCAGACAAGGTGGATCGCATTTGCGTCGCTTATGAGGGGCTAGAAAAATACTTCCCGAAAGAAAAGCTCGTGGTGACGGGCAATCCAGTTCGACTGGACATCAAAAAGGAGCTGCTCAACCGAGAAAAGGCGATGGATTACTTCAATTTGGATCCATCGAAAAAGACACTGTTGGTTCTAGGAGGGAGCTTGGGCGCTAAAACGATCAACGAATGTGTTTTTGCGGGACTCGCTTCCTTAAAGGAGGCGGGAATTCAGTTGCTGTGGCAAACGGGAAGCTTTTACTACGATGAGCTGACGGCACTAGTCAACTCCAAAGAGCACCCCAATGTGCAACTGAGAGACTTCATTCGCGAAATGAAACATGCCTACGCTGTGGCTGACATAGTCATCTCACGGGCGGGTGCTTTGTCTATCGCTGAGTTGATGTTGACCGGTAAGGCAACCATCTTGGTGCCCTCTCCCAATGTGGCTGAAGATCACCAGACGTTGAATGCAAATGCCTTACTGGCACATGAGGCGGCGTTGATGGTGAAGGATGCTGAAGCGGCTGAGAAGTTGATACCGACGGCAATTGAGACTCTTCAAGATGCGGAGAAATGCGACCAACTCGCCTCGCGTATCTATGAGCTCGCGAAGCCAAGAGCCGTCCATGATATTGCCAACGAGATCATAAAACTCACCGCATGAAGTTGCAGGAGATACATAGCGTCTACTGTATCGGTATTGGCGGTATCGGCATGAGCGCAATCGCCCGATGGTTTCAACAGAGAGGTGCAGTGGTAGCAGGGTATGATCGGGTTGCAAGTCCTCTCACGAGAGCTTTGCAGGACGAAGGTATTGCCATACACTACGAGGATTCCCTAGCGCTGGTAGGAGAAGCGTTTAAACAGCAGGCCAGTACGCTTGTCATGTATACGCCAGCTGTACCGCAGGCACACGGGGAGCTCCGATATTTTTGGGAAAACGGATTTCAGGTAAAAAAGCGTTCAGAGGTGTTGGGGCTCATTTCCGAAGGTCACTACACCGTGGCAGTTGGTGGGACTCACGGCAAGACCACCACCTCTTCGATGATTGCACACTTACTGCACGGGAGTGCGGAAGGTTGTTCTGCTTTCGTCGGCGGCATTATGACCAACTACGATTCCAACCTCATCGTGGGGGGGGAGCAAGCACCGGTGGTGGCCGAGGCGGATGAATTTGACCGAAGCTTCCTGAGGCTAAAGCCGAATTACTCCATCCTCACGTCTTTGGATCCTGACCACTTGGATATCTACGGGACTGAGGAGGCCATGAGGGATGGCTACCTCGAGTTTTTGTCTCTAAATGAGAGGAAAGCTGATCTCTTACTTCACCATGATACGGTAGAGCAATTGGATCATAGGCTAGACACTTTCCGCTACAGATCTTTTGGTCTTCAACATGGAGACATTGTCGCTGAAAACATCAGGGTCGACGATGGTTACAATGTATTTGATTACGTGGGGGAGCAACGTTTGCCGGACCTCAAAATGCAATTGCCTGGGAATCATAACATTTCCAACGCGCTTGCTGCTATCACAGTGGCATTGGATAGGGGGATGAGCGCGGACCTCATCATTCACTTGATGGAGGACTACAAAGGAGTGAAGCGACGTTTCGAGTACCAATACAGAGACGACCGTGTCGTTTATATCGATGACTACGCGCATCATCCTTCGGAGATCGAGGCACTTATCTCATCAGTACGATCCTTGTACCCGGATAAGCGGGTAACCGCGATTTTTCAACCACATCTTTTCACCCGGACCAGAGACTCAAAACTGGAGAAAAATCGGGCTGATTCCCTTTAGGGCTAGGGTGCGCATTGGCCAAGAGACAAGTTTGGAACTTGTTCCATCTGAATCAATCCCTACTCATGCGGCATTGAACAT
>JBCCXG010000292.1:0-7478 GCA_039191945.1 Bacteroidota bacterium | reverse complement strand
CCTTGGTCTACTGGGGCTGGTCGCTTTCACGGTAGAGAAGCGACAAAAGGAGATCGGTATTCGCAAAGTGCTTGGCTCTAGTGTAGCCGCACTCGTTCTATTACTCTCCAGCAGCTTTGCCAAAATGATCCTGATTGCCATCTTGATTTCGGTCCCGATCAGCTATTGGTTTTTAGACAACTGGCTCGCTTCGTTTGTCTACCGAGTGGAGTTGGAGCCATGGTTCTTTATACTGGCTGGCTTGCTATCACTCCTCATCGCCGCGGTGAGCATGGGTTTCCAGACGGTCAAGGCAGCGATTGCCAATCCAATTGATGCGCTGAGGAATGAATAAGCGGAATTCAGAGCAGCCCCCGAGCTGGGCATTTCGGTTCGTGGCACGTTTTCTCAACCCCACCTATGTCGAAGAACTTGCTGGTGACCTTGAAGAACGATTCCAGCGCAATCTCGGACAACACGGTCGGCGCAAGGCAAGGTGGCGCTATGTGTTCGGAGCATTCAAGCTGTTGCGCCCTGCATTGCGGCGACACTGGAGTGGTGATCTCCGACTTACTCGATATGGTATGCTGGAAAACTACATGAAGGTAGGTGCTCGCAACATCATGCGGCACAAGGCCTTTTCATTGCTCAATGCTTTCGGGTTGGCTGTATCGATGGCGGTAGGCTTGCTCATCATCCTCATGCTCAATGAACAGACAGGGCTGGATGAATTTCACTCGAGAAAGGACCGGATCTATCAAATCAACACGCGGATGTCGGACTCCTGGCGGGCCAATGCATCGAGTCCAGTGCCTTTGGCAGATCACCTACAGTATGAACATGCTTCTGTAGAGAAGGCGGTGTCTTTGGTCAAGGGAGTGGGAGGGGATTTGGTATCGGATCCGAACCAAACCTACGCCGAGGTACGAGGCTTCTTTACTGATCAGCGGTTCTTTGAGGTCTTCGATTTCAATTTGATAGCCGGGAGTCGCCGGCAGCTGCTAGAAGCGCCCAATCAAGTGGTGATCACCACGAGGGTTGCCCGTCAGTTGTTTGAGAATCAAAACCCCATCGGTCAGTCTGTACAATTCTCGGACCGTCAGCTAGAGCTTGTCGAGTTTGAACTAATACCCGACGGCGGTCACGAGAGCACCGCGTGGGGTACATTCATGGTAGTAGGAGTCATCGATCTCACAGATACGCCGTCTCACCTGGTCTTTGATGTGTTGATTTCGAGGGCGACGATGGATCGACTTCATCAGGAAGGGTTGGTTTGGAACAAAGATGAGGATTGGAACAATCACTCGATGGCCTATACCTATGCTTTGCTTCAACAAGGAACCTCCACAGCTCAGCTACAATCGAGTCTGGACAGGCTCAGTGCGGAGAAGTACAGCCAACTCCAGGTGACGAAGCATCTCATCGCTAACGCCTTGGATGAAGTGACCCTGGGAAACTTTCTGGGGAATCCACCTTCGCTGCACTTGCCCATTGAGGCTTACTACTCACTGGTCTTCATGGCATTCGTAGTGCTCGGTTCTGCTTTTGTCAACTACACCAATCTATCTATTGCCAGGGCTAGCACCCGGGCAAAGGAGATTGGCATTCGCAAAGTGAACGGCGCTTCCAGGGCAAGCCTTGTTAACCAGTTCATCGTCGAGTCCATCCTGATTTCGCTGCTGGCCGTTTTTATGGCGAATTTCTTAGTGCTGGCCATCAGACCAAGCTTTCTGAATTTGTGGGCCGTTCGGCAGTTGCAATTTGATCTGCAATTGAATGGCACGGTATTGTTGTGGTTTTTGGCTTTTGCGATTGTTTGTGGGTTGCTCGCCGGCCTGTACCCGTCCCTGATCCTTTCGAAGTACAGCCCGCTACGTGCCCTGAAGAAGCCCGAAAGGGAACCGGCAAAGAAGCTGGGGTTTCGCAAGGCCTTGAGCATCTTACAATTCGTACTGTCGCTCCTTTTTATCACCTCTGCGTTGCTTATTGACCGGCAATTCAGGCATTTCATGCACTTCGATCATGGGATGAGTACATCGCAGGTGCTGAACGTGGCGTTGCAGGGGAATGACTTCGAGCTCCTGAAGAAGGAACTCAATATGGTGCCCGGTGTTGAGTCGGTTGCAGCCAGCCAAATACTCATAGCCACACCTAATGGATTTGGCAGAGCGGTGCGAAGGCACCAGGATGAGCAGCAGCACCTTCCGACCGAATTTTACAGTGTGGATACTGACTTGGTGGTCACGCTCGGTCTAGGGGTCGCTTATGGGAGCAATATTGCAGCTGGTGGCCGTGGCGTCTTGATCAATGAATTTGGGGCGAGGGCCCTCGGTTTTGAGGATCCTGCTACAGCGGTAGGTGAGTCTCTGGAGATTGTCGGGTTGGAGCAACCTTATGTTGTATCTGGCGTTTTGGCAGACTTTAAATTTCAAACACCCATCATGGGAGAGGGGAACAAAAGTTTGATCCTGCACTACGACCCGGAGCTGTTTCGCTTTATGCATGTGAAGGTAAACTCCGCCGATTCGCGCCAGATCGTGGAGCTTCTGATCGACAAGTGGGAGGCGCTAGACCCCATTCATCCCTTTGACTACCAATGGTATCAAGAAACTCTTGTGGCCTCGAATCAATGGTTAGGCGACCTTTCGAGGGTCATAGGATTCATTGCTTTTCTTGCCATATGCATCTCTTGTCTGGGACTATTGGGTATGACGATTTATACCACAGAGCGTAGAATGAAAGAAGTAAGCATCCGGAAAATTCTCGGCGCTGAGGTTTGGCAGATCGCCTTGCTCCTGGGTCGATCCTTTGGTTGGTTGCTGGCAATATCAATCGCCATCGCCGGACCGCTCAGCTTCCTAATCAACAAGCTGTGGTTGGACAGCATCCCCAATCGCATTGACGTGGGACCTGGGACTATTTTGATCGCCTCAGCCATGGTACTGGCATTGGGTCTTCTCGCTATTGGCTCGCAAATTATCTCGGTATCGCGGACCAACCCTGTGGAGACGCTGAAAGACGAGTAGTACGGATCATCAACGAGACCAGTAGTTCCCTGCTGGGTTCTCGGCCATCGCTCCGTACATTCTTGTTCGAAAACACCGATCCACAGCATCGTACCTCCGGAGGATAGCCCGACATGTGGTTCCAGTTGGTGGTGAGGCCGACCCATGGACCTTAGGCAGACCAATCTCACTATCACTAGTAGGTCCAATTACCTAATGCTAGGTAGAGGAGAATACACATAATTAGCGATTGAAAGGCTCCTGCTTCATTAGCATTTTTGTAATGGAAAACGAATGAAGGATGAGGCTGATTGCATTAATGTTATGCGCATGTTGGACCCAAGTCACCGCGCAGCATCTCGAGAAAATTCAGATACTCGATGCGGAGTATCAACTCCCCATTCCCGGTGCTACGGTAGAAATACGGAAACCTTCAACTGCTGAAAAGGATTTTGCGGTTACCGACGAAAATGGCTTTTTCTCTACGCCGCTCGACCGCCCATTTAACATCACGATAAGGCATGTGGCCTATCAACCTTTGAAAAGGAAAATTTCCGCAGGCGAGGTGAGCATCAATCTCATGCCGCTTACCGGCCAATTATCTGAGGTGGTAGTCACTGGTCAGTTCGAACCACAGTCGATTGATCGGTCTGTCCACACCGTCAAGGCTATCAGTCGTGAACGAATTGAAGCCCAGGGTGCTATCGATCTTGCTGATGTCCTGAGCAACAATTTGAACATTACGCTCACACCCAACAAAGCTAACGGTCGGACGGGGGTCAGCATGCTGGGGCTTGATGGCCAATACGTAAAGATATTGGTCGATGGAATTCCCTTTCCCAGCATCGATGGCAATGGGAACAACGTTGATATCACCCAAATCAACATGAATTCGATTGAGCGGATCGAGATCGTGGAGGGACCCATGGCGGTGAACTATGGCGCCAATGCCATGGCCGGCGTCATCAACCTCATTACTAAAAATAAACCCACTAACAGCATTTCGCTGCAAGAGGAGACGGTAAGGTCAGAGTACGGATTGAACCGAGGAAGGCACATTCAGTCCGTCAGCCTAGGGCACGCTTTTGGAGAGAAAGTGACCGTCTTAGCGGATTTTCAACGCAACGATTTTCAAGGTTTTCAGAGCACATTTATGGGGGAAGATCACGCGGAGAATGATGGCCTAAGGGGCTACGACTGGCATCCGAAATTGCAGCACGGGGCTAACGCGTCCATTGGCTACCGAACGGACGGGTTCCGCGCGAGGTATCGATTCAGCTATTTTGACCAAAAGCTCGATATTTTCAACCGGGTGGTTCATCCTGATGAGCATCCCTCATCAGGTGTAACCAATCCTTTCTCCCTAGATGATCGAAGTGAAACAACGAGGTTGGCCCACACCCTGACCCTGCAAGGGCGAATTGGCAAGCAGCTTACTTACAATGTTGTGTCCTCTTACAACGGTGTCGAGGCGGAGCAGATGACCCTCAGAAAGCGCATCCTCACGGGGGTAGAAGAGGAGGTCATCAATAGTGATATCAGCCTTTTGAAATCAGTAACCAGTCGAGGTACCTTGAATAACCTGGGATGGAAAAGATTCCAGTTGGAGCTGGGTTACGAGTACACCTACGAGAAAATAGACGGTGCTACGATCGAGGAAGGGACACAAGACCTCGATAATCTCGCAGGCTTTGCTAGCGTAGAATGGGAGGCAGCAAAGGACTTGATTATTCGCCCGGGATTGCGGGTTATGCACAATACTTTCTATCCCACTCCCCTCATATATTCGATGAACGTGAAGTATAAAATGCCGTTTGATCTCGACGTTAGGTTGGCGTTCGGGCGCTCCTACCGCACACCAAATATTACCGAACTGTTCTTCTTTTTCGTCGATGCTAACCACAATGTTACTGGCAACCCTGACCTAAGTCCTGAAGATGGCCATGGTATATCGCTCGACCTCAAAAAGAATATTAGACTGGGTTCACTGGTAGGCTTTTCCACTTTGAAGGCTTTCCGTAATGATATCCAAGATCAAATCACTCTGGGCGTGGTCAATCAAAATCCGCTGCAGTTTCGATACATCAACATTGAGGAGTTCAAATCGCAGGGTGTGAGTTTCAGCAATCGATTGGAGTGGCAGAACATCTCCTTGACCGCAGGTGTGTCCTACATTGGCCGATACAATCGCTTGGTACGAGAGGAGTCCTCATTGGAAGATTTCTTGTACTCAACAGAAGTGAACATTAACGCAAGCTACGCTTTTCGCAAGCCAGACATTCACCTGGCTCTTTTCTACAAGCACACGGGACCTGTCTTTCAGTATATACTCGATCAAGAGACCGGTGACTTCAGAAGAGGCACGACAAACTCTTTTAATTGGCTGGATTTCACTACGACCTGGAATGCCAATGATCACCTTTCATTGCAAGGAGGGGTAAAAAATATTTTGGATATCAGGGATGTGCCAACAACCAGCGGAGTCGCTGGTGCCCACTCTGAGGCCCCAAATAGTGTGGGATTGACCTACGGCAGATCCTTTTTCTTGAGGGCTTCTTACACTTTCTAAAAGGACCATTCAAAACCCTTACTGACTACTTGTTATGAAACACTTTAAGAAGTTACCATATATAGCGATGCTTGCTGCGCTGTGCATTCTCAGTGCATGTAATGATGATGACGATGCCCTACCTGTTTTAGGAATTGCGTTTGAAACCACGGCGATAGGAATCCCAAGTGATGCCACCGACGCCGAGGTCGTGATCTCCTTTAGTCGTGCCTTTTCCGTGGCAAGTACATTGAGTATGACCGTGATGGAAACAGCAGTCATGTCCGGAGTCGACTATTCCACGACACCCGCGATCGCTGGCAACAACTTGACCGTCTCGGTCGATGCAGGTGCGTTAGAAGCCTCTTTTACCGTAACCCGGATAGCTGATTTTATTCGGGACGGGAGCAATATCGTTTTTACGCTGACGGATATCACCGGTGAAGAGAATGCTGAAATCTCGGGAAACACCGCCATCACCGTGAGCTTCGATGCGATTGCCTCGCCGGGGTCGAGTCTGGTTGCAGAGATTGGCGGGGCCACCCAACCGAACCAGGTCTTTGTTGACTTCAGTCTCAATCAGCAGCATACTGCAGAGCGCGTCTCTTGGGATCTAGGTTTTTACACGGGCGAGGACGACAAAGTGATTGTCAATTATTCGACATACACGATGGCTCAGGCCCTATCCAAGACCGACATGAATGAAGTGACCTCGGCCGATACGGTAGGTTTTAGTGGCACGCAGGTCATCGGTACCGCTGGAGCGCACGTCTATGTTGATCATCCGGACAGGGATCTTGAGAATTTGGCGATTGCCGATATCTCCGCTACTGATGGTGACAATCCTGTATACATCATCAATCGAGGAGCGGGTCCTGGCACTGGAGATGTGGATCCGGGATCTGTAGATGTGGGGTCTACTCCGCGAGGCTGGAAAAAAGTCCGCATCCTTATGGATGGCGAAGATTACGTTATCCAACACGCGGATATCGATGCCACCAGCTTCGAGGAGGTTACGATAGCTAAATCCGGAGTGGCCAGTTTTAACTATTTCAGCTTTGAGGAGGGTGCAGACCGGGAAGTTGAACCTGCTGCTTGGGACATTGTATTCAGTGTTTCTTCCAACATTATCAATTTTGGGGCAGGAGATGGAGCCTATGGCTTCAGTGATTTTGTGCTATCCAACCGGCAAGGTGGTGTCCAGGTAGCTAGGGTCGAACTGGAGCGGGATGATGATGGTGTGGTCATTGATGGCCAAACGGGATACGACGATTTTACGGCTGACGACCTCGGATCAGTAGATTTCTCTGCATCAGGAAATATCATTGGCTCTTCGTGGCGTTCCGTATTCTCGAGGAGCGCTTTCGACTACGTGTTTTTCATCGTACAGGATGACGAGGGCAATAACTACAAAGTGCAATTCCTAGGTCTACTCGATGAAATGGGTAATAGGGGCAACTCTTCTTTGAAGTACGAGTTGCTCTAACGCTCTGCAAAGAATACACATAAAAGTTCTGAATAATGAAAAGACGTCTGTCGGTCTCTTGCGGGATAGGCAGGTGTTTTTTTTAATAGAGCAGCAATTCTCTCAATCGGGCCAAATCTTCTTGCGTTAAATCCAACGCTTCATTGAAGTACCGATCAAGCGAGCCGTACTCGCGCTCTATCGCCTCGAAGCTTGAGGCCAAATACTCATTCCTAACGTCCATGATGGATCTGGAAGCTACTGGGTCTATCCCCAGGATCCAGGCGCCGAGTTTCGCGTTGCGCTCGATTTTGTCGTATCGGAAATAGTTGGAGAGCAAGTATTCATTGAAGATGACGTCCTGGGGTACTTCTAGAGCGCTCAGGATCAGCGCAGACAGGAGCCCAGTTCGGTCCTTACCCGCGGTGCAGTGGAAGACCAGTGGGTAGCTATCCTCCTCTAACAGCATGTCGAAAATCTG
>JBCCXG010000291.1:0-7492 GCA_039191945.1 Bacteroidota bacterium | reverse complement strand
AGTCGAAACTCGCTCTGGCCTGGGCTTCCACAACTAATCATCGCGATCAGGCAAACTGCTTGTACACAGCGAAGACATAGACGTTGCACCGGCCTACCTTCTTTGAGGAGAAGAGGGTCGGAGACAAATACCTTGCTACTGATCTGAATGCGAATCCTGTTGTTCATCTGGAAGCCGGAGGGTTTTAACTTAATCGATACTCTCGTCGATCAAAAGTATCAAAATGACCTCAGGTTACTGTCTGCCATCAGCCTTGTCCACTTGCTTTCAAAGCAAACACTTGAGTATGTAATGACCACGTCCACGTTTGTCCAGTGCCTGCGAGTGCGAGAACACACTATTTTGAGACAAGAAGATCTAATCAAATTGAAGCTCAAACCTCTTTGCTTGGCGTTGTCGTTGGTATTGCTCATGGCTTATAACAACGAACATCAACAAGGGCACAAGGAGATGGCAGTGGGGAATGAGGCCCGACGAATGACTGAATCAAAGGAGGGCGAAAAGAAGGCGGGTAGACCTACCATCTTGATCCTGAACGTATTCGACCCTGGTCTTATTCCCCGGCGGCCCTGCCTATCAATCGACTAGGTCCAAGCAACGCGATCAGAGCACTTAAGCCCAATACGGCGAACTCGTTGAAAGTAGCATCAAAATCCAGACCGAGCAGATTAATACCCAAGACGTAAAAAGCAATGGCGCCGATTAGTCCCGTCAGGATCCCTATCACCAAGGTCTGGAAGGACAATCCTTGATTTTCCTTGCTTACATAGTACTTGATGAGTGCCCCCACAAACCCACCGACAATAGCGAATCCCAAAAAAGCCCACGGAAACTTGAAATTCATCACGGTCGAGTGATCCGCAAAACCGCTAGCAGTTGCCATCAGCTGGGCGGTGCCGATGCCCTCAGAACGAAGGTATACCTCCGCCTCACCGTTCAATGGCAGCTCCACGGTTGAGGGATTGAGACTCCCCTGGCTAGTACTGAGATTCACCTCGACCACCTCACTGGAACTGGATCCGATAAATCGCACGTTAATCGGTGTTTTCTGCACTCCAAAACCTTGTACCTCAGTACGCCCAGCATAGATTTCCAGTGCTGGTTTAACTTCTAAGTAGGTGTCGTAGCCCTCATTCGAGGCCTCGGTGATGACCTTTACCCTGACCGAATCCTCCACGTCCTGCGCCTCCAGATCGATATTTGACGTGGGGATGCCCAGGTGATCAAGAGATATGTTCATGGGATCGACCCTTTCCAAACGATCAGAATGCACTTCGACGAGTACAGGGTCGGTGATCTCTGGCTTGTCACCCTCTTCGGTCTCTTGATGCAAGATGAAACCAAGACGCCCCCTGAATACTTTCTCGTCAAAATCATACCTCAACGGACTAAGAGATGTGAACAGTATTTGGTAGTTCAGCTCTACCTCTTCAGGAGAGGTACCTCCCACGTAAAACTCAGGAATAACCTTCAACTCATCCACTGCAGTCAACGAGGATGCCCGCTGTACCTCGGACTTTAAATTCGCATCTGCTGCACCGATCTCCCGATCATAGGCAATGACCAGCTGCTCTTGGGAACTCATGCGAATCTGGTCGATGTTTGCGCTATCCATTTCAACGGAAGTGGTGCCACGAGCCTTCACAGCGACATTGTGACTAGCTGGAGCTCTTGTCTGAAGTTGTTCCCTGAGGGAGGGGTTCAGACGGCGTGTTTGGGCTTCAGCAGCGAGGGGTACGATTAGGATACACAGCATGAGCGCTGCTAAGCGAGATAAGTAGTAGCTATTTTCCATCAGTTCAAGGGGATAATTCCTTCAGAAAGATAGGTAATCCAGGAGACCCGATCGCATTCAGTACCCGCCTCGATCTCAGGCAACCTCCAACCTGCCCCAGACCTCCGATGCTCATGAAGGACTATTGGTTTCCAAACCAAATGTGTGATCTCATCTCACAGCGAAGAGCAAAAAGGTAGACTGGACCACCATGTCAAATCATGAACGAAACTAAATTCACCCATCTGACCATCCCAATGTAGCGCTCCTAAACAAACCCCATCAACAGCAAAAAACAATGACACATCCCACCCTACCCAGCTTTCGACAAACCCATATGGAGCAGCCTGAGGACATGCCTCTCAAATTCCAAGAAGCATGGAAAGCACGCAACGCGATACAACTAGCCAATCTCTTTTCTGAGGACGCTCAATTTGTCAACGTAGTCGGCCTCTGGTGGCACCGCCGTGAGGACATCTGGAAAGCACACGATTATGGACTACGCGTCATTTTTCAAGACTCCCAGGTAAAACTGGGCCGGATATTGCGAACCGATCTGACCCCGGAGGTAGTGCTTATTCATGCGCGCATGCACTTGGTCGGTCAAACGCCTCAAGGGGACGTGCAAAAACCCAATGCGAGACAGAACCTATTCAGCTTTGTGATGCAGCGATATGAACGTGGCTGGGTTTGTCGAAGTGCACACAATACCGATGTGGTACCCGGTAAGGAAACCAACATTATTGACGGAAAAGGACACATACAATCTGTTGATTACCGAAAGCAGGATCCTTCGTAGCGGGTCGTTACAATTTACCGATGTAGTCGATCAGTGCCCTATGTTCCGTGGAGTCCGCAATGCTTGATGGATAGAAACCGATACGAAAAGTATTCAGCGTGGTCATCAATGGAACCGCGCCGGCGGACCGACCAAAACCAAAGACGACCATGCCATCTTCGGAATCGTTTGCAAGCTCCCGATCATTACCCATGTAAGTATAAAGGTCAGCCAGCGTATCTGATTTCATCATGTATACAAAGAAAGTCTGATCGTACCCTTGGTCTCCAAAGTAGACGGTCTGCCAATGGTCATACAGCTCTGGGCCCTTGATGAGGTCAGGCTGGGTTGTCATCGGTCCTTCTCTTTCCGTCCCCCAGTAATGGGTCGCAGGAGAAAACTTGCCCGCAATGGGGCCCTCATAAAGGAACCAATAGGCATGGTCAGGATCGATCTTTTCTACTGCCAACTCCGCAAAATGCGGATAGAAAGTCCAACTCCATTGCCATTTGCCGCTCAATGACCTCGATCGGATCTTGTTTTCACCGATCACTTCAGTAGCCATCTTGTCAAAACCCGGATGACCACAACCGCCGTCATCTGAACGAAACACAAGGTTGGGTAGACCGCGATAATCCGAAGCCGCAGAAGCGGGAAACTGCTCCTGCTTACCCTTGTGAAATTGCACCCAATCCGTACCCTGAGGATCAAGGATACTTGCGAACCCACCCGCCGCGACCTGGTAGTGGTAGGTAGCTCCAGGGGTTACGATCTTCAAAGCCTCCTGACCTTCGATCATTTCCCCATGAAAGATCTCAATAGTGCGCCCATGACAGCCTAGCAATAACAGGAAAAGAATAAGGTGTACGATAAGCAAATTACTTTTCATCTCAGGTGGCTTGTCCAAAGTATGATGGCGCATTGTTTGTGAAGGTGTTCTTGAAAAATGCTTATCGCCGGTTATTGATCATTGCGCCAAAGATGAACGTACTGATACTGGTCCCAACCGATACTGACGATGTCCCAATCGCCATCCCCATCCATGTCCTCGACCTGCGTCCCCAGATGGCTCTCTTTGCCGGTGTCAATCACTTCTTTCTCAAATGAACCCGCTCCGTCGTTCTTCCAGATTTGCAATTGCAGGTTCGGTCCTTTGTGCTCGCAAGTAATAATGTCGATATCACCATCTCCATCCATATCCTTCAGATCCAGGTTGTTGATGCTGTATTGCGTAGTGACGTGATGACGCTGCCATTGTCCGGTGCGATCTGCCCCTTGCTCATACCAGAAAATATTGCCATCCGGCTCCTTTCCAGGGTAACGCTCCTCGCAAACAATAATATCTGCCTTCGCATCTCCATTGAGATCCGCGACCCCGATGCGATCGGCAGGGTGATTGGTCTTGCCGATCTCGTAGTTGGCCCATGATCCCGAACTGTTCCCAGGGTTTTCATACCAAACGATGATCAATGGTTCGTCCCCTCCATCTGGTCTTCTCCCGGCTGCGATGTCGAGATCACCGTCACCATCAATGTCCCCCAATCCAATGCCCTCATCTGAGGTATTTTCTGCAACCAGCGTTCTTTTCCACTGATTTCTCGGATTTTTGGGAACCTCAAACAGGTATATGTTGCCATTGCCAGCAATCAAGATATCCTCTCTACCGCCTGCGACCACTTGCCCCCTTGTAAATCCCTGACTATTGACGTGCGTAGTCGCAGGAACTTCACCAACCTTAATCGCCTCCCACGCGGTCGCTTGAGGGTTGCTAGGTTTCAACCAATAGAGATCGGGCAAGGCCTGGCCGAGAATATCTCCTTGTCCATCGCCGTCTACATCCATCAGCAAGATACCATCAACGTTGAGGCCTAGGTCCACCCGCTGCCAGGAGCTGGCCATGTCCCCACCAGGACTTAGGTACACACTGCGGCCAGAGACAATGTCCAGTTGGCCATCCCCATTGACATCTCCCATATCCAGACCAAAATATCTGAGCCAATTGGGCGCTGCATAGTCTCCCCATTTGGGCTTGGAAGCGTCAATTTCCATGTACTGCCATGGAGAGTTTGGATCTTGGCCCAAAAGGGAGGTCACCAACGAGCTGGTGAAAAGTAGGACCAATAGTCGGATTCGGAGTTGCATCGTATTTTCATTGTTTCAGGCAGCGGAAAGTCGAAGCCTAACTGAGATAAATGTAGTGTAATCGTAGATACGCAGCGCACGATGCTGTCCTGCCTTGGAGCTACAGTGCCACTCCGGAGCTCCTCCATTTCCACAAATACCTGCACCCCAGCGACCGATAGGGACGCCAGGCCTCAGCAATCTTGGTCATTTTGGGTACCAGTGCTTTGTTCTCCTCGAGATGATACACCTCGCTGAACGCCTTTTTCAATTGATAATCACCTACTGGGAAGATATCGGGCCTTTCGAGTGTGAACAGGAGAATCACCTGGGTCGTCCAGCTACTCATCCCTTTAATGCCATCGAGTGTCTTCGCCACCTCTGCATCGGTCATCGAAAACCAATCCAACTCCGCCAAGGCCTCGTCCTTCCATTTCGTGGCCCAAAGTCGGAGTGATTCATGCTTCTGCTGTGAAAGTTTCAATGGGAGAAGCACCTCATCCGGCATACGGAGGATCAGGTCGGGTGTTATCCGGGCACCTTTGATCAGTTGCTTGAGGCGGGGATATCGAAAAGCTGCACGAGAAGGCGCATAGTGGATACGCATATCCAGGATGCAACTGCTCAAATCTTCGAAGACATCGTGGGTATTCTTGATCTGGGGAAAGGCGATTCGTTCGATAATTCCGTCCAGAGCCGAATCTCTCCCCTTCAACTGTGCCAGCATCTCTTCCATCTTTGACTCAGATTACAAGGATCATCGATCGCCTACCGCTCCAATACCCCTCGATAATTCGAACCCATGTAGGCACCCCATTGAACGGGTTTTGGGATTTCGTCACTGGTTTTGATCAGGTTGATCCGCATACCTTTCATGGCATACATGTCTTTGGTCTCTGATAAGCTGCAATAGATGATATCGAAACTGCCGTCTCCATCCAAGTCGCCTATCCAAGGTGTGGAAGCCAGGTTGAGCCCGGGTGTAGCCTCCGTCACCTGCACGAATTGGTTACTCTGAAAATCGAAGAGTGCTAGTATGTTGTAATAGTCAACAAAAGGAGGCGTCTCCACCTTTACGTTGACGCTCAACAGTATTTCGTCCAGACCATCGCGGTCCAAATCAGCCGCCACGGGACTGCAGGTTTGCACGAATCCTATGGAGTCTGTATATAGCACCGATCCGTCATCGCCATTGAGCAGGTACTGCTTGGAGTCATTGAGTTCGGGCCAGACACCCTTTGCGTAAATAGTGAAAAGATCCAATCGATCGGGGGAACGGAAATACCCCGGTGCTAGCGAGCTGTAAGCTTCCGTATTGTCAAAGCCCTTTACCCAGAGACAATCCCCAGAACGACCATTGAAAGCGTAGGTCGTACCCTCTACAGCATTAGCCACGATATCTAATGTGCCATCGTCATTCAGGTCCAAGAGCACGGGAGGCGCGATGAACCCCTTCTCTTCCGTGGAAGTTGCCAATCTTTCAGCTTTCTGGAGGTTGCCACGCCGAATCGACTTCAGCGACGTCCTGTATAAGCTACCACCGACTGTCTCGCCGCCTGTACCAAAAATGACCGTATGATCTTTGTCTTTCGGATTTAGTTTTACCACCACCGCAGACATGTAAGTCTCCTTTCCATCAGGCATCGCCGCCTTTGCAATCAAAGCGCCCGACTGGCCGCTGATCATGAACAAATGTCCCACCGGGCGATTGGGATCACCTGGCGCCGCATTGACATCGCCGCCATTGGCAACCAGCAAATCAGCTTGGCGGTCACCATCCTGATCTGGAATGATCTGCGCATTGTAAAAATTGAAATAGCCTAAGTCGCGGAGTACGGTGGTATCCGATTCGCCGGTAAACTCCCAGATCAATTCACCAGATCGTCCATCGATGGCCTTCAGCTCCGCGGACCGTCCACCGATCACCACGTCTTCCGTTCCATCGCCCGTGATATCGAGCAAGCAAGCGCTTCCAAATATTTGATCCCTGGCGCTGACGTGCCAAAGCATCTGCCCATTTCGACCATCCAGGGCCACCACCGCCGTATCTGCATATTGAAACTCTCGCTTGCCCACACCGAGTATGATATCTTTCCAGCCGTCTTGGTTGACATCCAGTAGGCGCGGCGAGGAATACACGCCTACCCCTGGCAACTCGGTAGACCAGGTGGGCTGCACTTGCGCGGTGGTCCAATGTACGGTAAACCATGCGACAACATAAAATAGTAGTCCCTTCGAAGGCTGCCTCATCTAGTGCTGCTTTTTATCACTATCCTAAGGTAATCCAAGTTGGAACTGAAGTGTTCTAGGAATTCAGATTTCAAATAATTTCCTGAGAATAAAATTCACCAATCATGAAACCATTTAGTTTCTCTTTCTATATTTGCAACCAAAAGGTTTCATTTATGCAGCGTGACGTGTATTCTGCCATAGCCGACCCAACGCGACGACGGCTGATTTCGCTTCTGGCCAAAGAGGAATTGAACGTCAATGATATCTCAAAGCACTTCGAAATGTCCCGTACCGCCGTTTCGAAACACATGCGGGTGCTGGATGAATGTGGCTTGCTCCATATCGAGAAAAGAGGGAGAGAGCGGTTCTGTCAGGCCCGCCTCGAAAAGCTGGCCGAAGTGGCGCTATGGGTCAATCAATACCGAATGTTTTGGAACGACAATCTGGACCGATTGGAAGACCTACTACAAAGGCAATCGAAAAAATCAAAATCAGAAACACCACCTCATCATGAATAAATACGGCACATTGATCAATCCTACCACTTTGCAATTTGTACGGCTACTCCCTGGCACCACGGAACAAGT